>NZ_JAQOWX010000064.1:0-32971 GCF_028462495.1 Paucibacter sp. XJ19-41 | reverse complement strand
GCGCTCCGAGAAACTCGGAGCGCTTTGCTCTTGGCGCCCTTCGCAGCCGTTTTGACACGGACTGCGCGGGTCCCGTTTCTGCTGAGTCAGGGTGCGCGTTCAGTCGCGCTCGCCGCCGAAGATGCCGAGCAGGGACAGCAGGCTCTGGAACACGTTGTAGATGTCCAGGTAGATCGCCAGGGTGGCCGAGATGTAGTTGGTCTCGCCGCCATCGATCACGCGCTTGATGTCGTACAGCATGAAGGCCGAGAACACCGCCATCGCCAGCACCATCACGGTCAGCATCAGTGCCGAGGACTGCAGGAAGATGTTCACCAGGCCGGCCACCAGCAGGATGATGGCGCCGACGAACAGGAACTTGCCCATGCCGGAGAGGTCGCGCTTGATCACGGTGGCCAGGCTGGCCATCGCGAAGAAGATCGCGCCGGTGCCGCCGAAGGCCATCATGATCAGTTCGCTGCCGTTCTTGAAGCCCAGGATCTGGGCCAGCAGGCGCGACAGCATCAGGCCCATGAAGAAGGTGAAGGCGAGCAGGGCGAGCACGCCAGTGCTGCTGTTCTTGGTCTTCTCGACGACGAACATCAGGCCGAAGGCGCCAACAAAGAACACCAGGGTGCTCATGCCCAAGCCGAGGCTGGCCATGATGCCGGTGGATACGCCGACCCAGGCGCCCAGCACGGTGGGCACCATGGACAGGGCCAGCAGCCAGTAGGTGTTGCGCAGCACGCGCTGGCGTTCGACCGCAAGGCCGCCGCCGAGGGCGCTGCCGTATTGGGTTTGCAAGCTGTCGTTCATCACAATCCTCCAGAAAAATGTCGGTTGAGAGTCCAGTTTTTCTTTGCAATTATTCTAGTCAGCACGGGCTGGCTGCGCAGCCATGCCGGGGCAGGGCTTGCACCAGGGCGGCAGGCAGTTTTGCATTCCCGCGCAGCAATACCGCAGGCCGCTGACGCTAAAGTGCGGCTCTTCGCCAGGATTTCAACACCATGAAGCAAAAACCCTTTCTGAGCCTTGACGATGTCAAGCGCATCGCCGCCGCCGCCGAAGCGGAGGCCGTCAGCCACAACTGGGCCGTCACGATTGCCATCGTCGATGATGGCGGCCATCTGCTGTGGTTGCAGCGTCTTGATGGCGCGGCCGCCATTTCGGCCCAGATCGCGCCGGCCAAGGCCCACACGGCGGCCTTGGGTCGCCGCGAATCCAAGGTCTACGAGGACATGATCAACCAGGGGCGCATGTCATTCCTGAGCGCGCCGGGCCTGAATGGCTTGCTGGAAGGTGGCGTGCCCATCGTGGTTGACGGTTTCCATATCGGCGCCGTCGGCGTCAGTGGTGTGAAATCGACCGAAGACGCGCAGATCGCGCGCGCTGGCATCGCCGCGCTGGGCTGATACACGCCGAGACCGATGCGCAAGCCCCGGCCTGCCGGGGCTTGCTTGTTTTTGGCGTACTGGTTTTGTTGTCAACTTCGTGTCAAAGCGCAAGGCTTTGCCTCCGTGATAACCCTGGTCGGTTATACTCAGCAGGTTTACCCGCAACCTACCGCTACCCTAGCGAAACTCCTCAGTTTCCTCAACCGGACTCAAGCTCATCAGCGTGATGGAGCCGAGCTGGGCGTGCGCACAATAAACGGAGTTCCCCGTGCTGCCCGATCTGCTCTCCTCCCCCAAAGCGATCCTTGCCCTGGCAGACGGTACGGTCTTCAAAGGCTCCTCGATCGGCGCAGCCGGTCACACAGTCGGCGAAGTGGTGTTCAACACCGCGCTCACCGGCTATCAAGAAATCCTCACCGACCCCAGCTATTGCCGGCAGATCGTCACCCTGACGTATCCGCATATCGGCAACTACGGCGTCAATGACGAGGATATCGAGGCGTCGAAGGTCCATGCCGCAGGCCTGATCATCAAGGAGCCGCCCGTCCTGGACTCCAACTTTCGCAAGACCCGCAGCCTCGTGCAGTACCTGCGCGACGAAGGCACGGTGGCGATTGCCGACATCGACACCCGACGTCTGACCCGCCATCTGCGCACGACCGGCGCACAGAACGGCTGCATCATGGCGCTGGCCGCCGGTGAGGCGATCACCGAGGCGCTGATCGCCGAGGCAGTGCGTCTGGCCCAGGCCGCACCCAGCATGGCCGGCCTCGATCTGGCCAAGGTCGTCACCGCGAGCGAGTCGCACAGCTGGACCCAGACCGAGTGGAAGCTGGGCACGGGTTATGGCGAGCTGACGCAGCCGCGCTTTCATGTCGTCGCCTACGATTTCGGCGTCAAGAGCAATATCCTGCGCATGCTGGCTTCGCGCGGCTGCAGGATCACGGTGGTGCCGGCGCAGACCCCCGCCAGCGCGGTGTTCGACCTGGAGCCGGACGGCATCTTCCTGTCCAACGGCCCTGGCGACCCGCAGCCCTGCGACTACGCGATCAAGGCGGCGGCCGAGCTGATCGAGTCGGGCATCCCGACTTTCGGCATCTGCCTGGGTCACCAGATCATGGCCCTGGCCAGCGGTGCGAAGACTTTCAAGATGAAATTCGGCCACCACGGCGCCAACCACCCGGTCAAGGATCTGGATAACGGCCGTGTGTCCATCACCAGCCAGAATCATGGCTTCGCGGTCGAGGCCGACTCGCTGCCGGCGAATCTGCGCGCGACGCATATCAGCCTGTTCGACGGCACCTTGCAAGGCCTGGCCCGTACCGACAAGCCGGCCTTCTGCTTCCAGGGTCACCCGGAGGCGAGCCCCGGCCCGCACGACATTTCCTATCTCTTTGATCGCTTCATCGGTCTGATGGCGAAGGCTTGATTGATCATGGCAAAACGTACTGACATCAAAAGCATCCTGATCATCGGCGCCGGCCCGATCATCATCGGCCAGGCCTGCGAGTTCGATTACTCGGGCGCCCAGGCCTGCAAGGCGCTGCGCGAGGAGGGCTACAAGGTCATTCTCGTCAACAGCAATCCGGCCACCATCATGACGGACCCGGACACGGCCGACGTCACCTATATCGAGCCCATCACCTGGCAGGTGGTCGAGAAGATCATCGCCAAGGAGCGCCCCGACGCGGTGCTGCCGACCATGGGCGGCCAGACCGCGCTGAACTGCGCGCTGGACCTGCACAAGCACGGCGTGCTGGCCAAGTACAACGTCGAGATGATCGGCGCCAATGAGAAGGCGATCGAGAAGGCCGAGGACCGCCTGAAGTTCAAGGACGCGATGACCAAGATCGGTCTCGATTCCGCGAAGTCCGGCATCGCCCACTCGATGGAAGAGGCGCTGGCGGTGCAAAAGCGCATCACGGCCGAGATCGGCGGCACCGGCTTCCCGATGGTCATCCGCCCCAGCTTCACGCTGGGCGGTACCGGTGGTGGCATTGCCTACAACCCGGAAGAATTCGAAGAGATCTGCAAACGCGGTCTGGATCTGTCGCCGACCAATGAGCTGCTGATCGAAGAGTCGCTGATCGGCTGGAAAGAGTACGAGATGGAGGTGGTCCGCGACAGCAAGGACAACTGCATCATCGTCTGCGCGATCGAGAACCTGGACCCGATGGGCGTGCACACCGGTGACTCGATCACGGTCGCCCCGGCCCAGACCTTGACCGACAAGGAATACCAGCTGCTGCGCAATGCCTCGATCGCGATCCTGCGCGAGATCGGCGTCGACACCGGCGGCTCGAATGTGCAGTTCTCGATCAATCCGAAGAACGGTCGCATGACCGTGATCGAGATGAATCCGCGCGTGTCGCGCTCCTCGGCGCTGGCCTCCAAGGCCACCGGCTTCCCGATCGCCAAGATCGCCGCGAAGCTGGCCGTGGGCTACACCCTGGATGAGCTGAAGAACGACATCACCGGCGGCGTCACGCCCGCGTCCTTCGAGCCCAGCATCGACTACGTCGTCACCAAGATCCCGCGCTTTGCCTTCGAGAAGTTCCCGATGGCGGACTCGCGCCTGACCACGCAGATGAAGTCGGTCGGCGAGGTGATGGCCATGGGCCGCACCTTCCAGGAATCGTTCCAGAAGGCCTTGCGTGGCCTGGAAACCGGCATCGACGGCCTGAGCGAGCGCTCGACCGATCGCGAAGAGATCGTGCAGGAAATCGGCGAGCCCGGCCCCGAGCGCATCCTGTTCGTGGCCGATGCCTTCCGCATCGGCATGAGCATGCAGGAGGTGTTCGAAGAGACGGCCATCGACCCCTGGTTCCTGGCCCAGATCGAACAGCTGGTGAAGATTGAGATGTCGCTGGCCGGCCGCGCGCTGGCCTCGCTGTCGACCGACGAGCTGCGCCTGCTGAAGAAGAAAGGCTTCTCGGACAAGCGCCTGGCCAAGCTGCTGGGCACGAACCAGCACGAGGTCCGCGCCGCGCGCCACGCGCAAGGCGTGCGCCCGGTCTACAAGCGCGTGGACACTTGCGCCGCCGAGTTCGCGACGCAGACCGCCTATATGTACTCGACCTATGAGGAAGAGTGCGAGGCCGAGCCGACCACCAAGAAGAAGATCATGGTGCTGGGTGGTGGTCCGAACCGTATCGGCCAGGGCATCGAGTTCGACTACTGCTGCGTGCATGCGGCGCTGGCGATGCGCGAGGACGGTTACGAGACCATCATGGTCAACTGCAATCCCGAGACCGTCTCGACCGACTACGACACCTCGGATCGCCTCTACTTCGAGCCGGTGACGCTGGAAGACGTGCTGGAAATCGTCGCGCTGGAAAAGCCGGTCGGCGTGATCGTGCAGTACGGCGGCCAGACGCCGCTGAAGCTGGCGCTGGACCTGGAACGCGCCGGCGTGCCCATCATCGGCACGACACCGGACTCGATCGACATCGCCGAGGACCGCGAGCGCTTCCAGAAGCTCTTGCACGAACTGGGCCTGAAGCAGCCGCCGAACCGCACCGCGCGTACCGAAGAGCAGGCTGTGGCCCTGGCCAACGAGATCGGCTACCCGCTGGTGGTGCGTCCGAGCTATGTGCTGGGCGGCCGCGCGATGGAGATCGTGCACGGCGACAAGGACCTGGAGCGCTATATGCGCGAAGCGGTGCGTGTCTCCGACAAGTCGCCGGTGCTGCTGGATCGATTCCTGGAGGACGCGGTCGAAGTCGATGCTGATTGCATCTCGGACGGCAGCGAGGTGATGATCGGCGGCATCATGGAGCACATCGAGGCGGCCGGCATCCACAGCGGCGACTCGGCCTGCTCGCTGCCGCCCTACACGCTGTCGGTGGAGATCCAGGACGAGTTGCGTCGCCAGACCGCAGCGATGGCCAAGGCGCTGAAGGTGGTCGGCCTGATGAATGTGCAGTTCGCGATCCAGGGCGATGTGACCGGCGGCCTGGACCAGGCCACCGTCTATGTGCTGGAGGTGAACCCGCGTGCCTCGCGCACCGTGCCCTTCGTCAGCAAGGCGACCGGCCAGCAGCTGGCCAAGATCGCCGCGCGCTGCATGGCCGGCCAGAAGCTGAAGGACCAGAAGGACCGCCTGGGCCGTGTGCCGGCCGAGGTGATCCCGCCTTACTTCAGCGTCAAGGAAGCGGTCTTCCCCTTCAACAAGTTCCCCGGCGTCGATCCGATCCTGAGCCCGGAAATGCGCTCGACCGGCGAGGTGATGGGCGCAGCCCGCACCTTCGGTGAAGCGATGCTGAAGAGCCAGCTCGGCGCCGGCTCGCGCCTGCCGCGCCAGGGCAATGTGCTGATCACGGTGAAGAACAGCGACAAGGCCCGCGCCGTCGCGGTGGCCAAGGACCTGCATGCGCTGGGCTTCGGCGTCGTGGCGACCAAAGGCACGGCGGCAGCGATTGCCGAGGCCGGTGTGCCGGTGCGTGCGGTCAACAAGGTCAAGGACGGTCGGCCCCATATCGTCGACATGGTCAAGGGCGGCGAGATCCAGCTGGTTTTCACGACCGTGGATGAGACCCGCACCGCCATCGCCGACAGCCGCTACATCCGCCAATCGGCACTGGCCAACCGCGTGACCTACTACACGACCATGGCCGGCTGCGAGGCTGCGGTCGAGGGCATGAAGCACCAGGACGGTCTGCTGGTGCAATCCCTGCAAGAGCTGCACGCCGAACTGGTCTAAACTTCCGCTCCAGATACCGCCGCCGCGCCTCAGGGCTTCCTGAGCGGCGGCGGCTTCATTTTGTTTTCAAGGTTTGTTGAATATGGCCACTGTCCCTTTGACCGTCTACGGCGCTGAAAAGCTCAAGGAAGAACTGCATCGACTCAAATCGGTCGAGCGGCACGCCGTGATCCAGGCCATTGCCGAAGCCCGCGCCCAGGGCGATCTGTCCGAGAACGCCGAGTACGAGGCGGCCAAGGACAAGCAGGGCTTCATCGAAGGCCGCATCCTCGAAATCGAAAGCAAGCTGGCGGCGGCGCAGATCATCGACCCGGCCGGTGTCGATGCCGGCGGCCGCATCGTGTTCGGCACCACGGTCGATCTGGAAGAAGAAGCCAGCGGCGCCGAGGTGACCTACCAGATCGTCGGCGACGACGAGGCCGACCTGAAGATCGGCAAGATCTCGATCAGCTCGCCGATCGCCCGTGCCTTGATCGGCAAGGAAGCCGGCGATGTCGCCGAGGTGCAGGCGCCCGGCGGCGTCAAGCGCTACGAGATCGTCGAAGTCCGCTACGTCTGAGTCGTGCTGTACCGCAGCCGCGCCGTGCTGGCCGCCCTCTGGGGCGGTCTTTTGCTTTGCATCGCCTTCGTGGCGGCTCCCAGCGCGTTTGCGGTGCTGGAGCGCTCGCAGGCAGGCTTGCTGGTCGGGCGGCTGTTTGCGCTGGAGGCCTATATCAGTCTGGCGGCGGGTCT
This sequence comes from Paucibacter sp. XJ19-41, assembly GCF_028462495.1. Lineage (NCBI taxonomy): Bacteria > Pseudomonadati > Pseudomonadota > Betaproteobacteria > Burkholderiales > Sphaerotilaceae > Roseateles > Paucibacter sp. XJ19-41. The sequence continues at coordinate 26,164 of NZ_JAQOWX010000064.1, read as the reverse complement.
GCTGCTGATGATGATGGAACGGCGCCTCGGCCGGGATGGCGGCGGCCCGGTGTTCTCGGTCGCGATGCTGTTGCCGGCCGGGGCCTTGTTCTGCACGGTGGCCGGCTACTTCGGGCTGCAGCCGCTGATGGCCGCGGCGCGGGTAGGGCAGGGCGGCTGGTCATTCATGACGCTGCACGCCCTGTCTTTCGGCTTTTATGGGGCCAAGACCTTGCTGGTGCTGGTCCTGGCCTGGCGCGCCAGCAAGGAATCCGGTCAGTCTCAGTCCTGAACCAGTTTCTTGACGCTGGTGATGCGCCGCTTGGCGCGCTTGATCTCGCCGCCTTGGGCGACGCGCTGGTTGCCCAGCACTTGCAGCTTCTTGACCTGGGGGCGGTGGTTGCCACTCTTCGAGAACTTGACGATCTTGACGACGCGCGGGCCCAGGCGGCCATCGCTGCGCTCGGCCTGCTCCTTCTCGGGAATCGGGCGCCACAGCACCAGCAGCTTGCCGATGTGCTGGATCGGCGCGGCGTCGAGTTCGTTGGCGAGGATCTGCAGCATGCCCTCGCGGCCGGCACGGTCGTCGGAGAACACGCGCACCTTGATCAGGCCGTGGGCCTTCAAGGCGTGGTCCACTTCCTTGGTGACGGCGGGCGTCAGGCCGTCGCCACCTATCATGACCACGGGGTCCAGGTGATGGGCTTCGGAGCGTTTTTCCTTGCGCTGGGCAGGAGTCAGTTGAATTGCGGGCATACCCTATTATCGGTGCAAGATGAAAATTCAGACAAAAAGTAAAAAGGTCAATAAGGCGTGGCTGCACGGGCATATCAATGATCCCTATGTGAAGCTGGCGCAGAAGGACGGATTTCGCGCCCGCGCGGCCTACAAGCTCAAGGAGATCGACGAAGAGCTCAAGCTGATCCACCCGGGTCAGGTGGTTGTCGATCTGGGGGCCTCGCCCGGTGCCTGGAGTCAGTACCTGCGTCGACGCTTCGCACCCAAGGAGGCGGGTGTCGGCGGCGCGGCGGTGGGGGCGCTCAACGGCACCATCATTGCGCTGGATCTGCTGGACTTCGAGCCCATCGAGGGCGTGCACTTCATCCAGGGCGATTTTCAGGAAGAGGCGGTGCTGCAGCAACTGGAGGCCGCGCTGGCCGGCCGGCCGGTCGATCTTGTGGTCTCGGACATGGCGCCCAATCTATCCGGCATCGAGGGCGTGGATTCGGCGCGTGTGGCCGGTCTGGTCGAATTGGCCATCGATTTCGCGCAGCAGCATTTGAAGCCCGAGGGCGCGCTGGTGGCCAAGGTCTTCCACGGCAGCGGTTACAACCAGCTGCTGGACGCCTTCAAGAAGGGCTTCAAAAAGGTCAAGACCCTCAAGCCCAAGGCCTCGCGTGACCGCTCGTCCGAGACTTTTCTGATCGGTATCGGTCTGAAATGAGTGTCAGGCTTGGCAATCTCTATCGCCCTGCATGGGAAAGCCAATCAAGTGCAGGGCTTGACTGCAATAGAATCAACCCCATATGCCGTGCAAGAGTCGTCGTTGGTGCGACTCAGCGTGTTTGGAATTAAGGAGTCGCGGTGAACAATCAGTGGTTCTCGAAGGTAGCTGTTTGGATGGTGATCGCCCTGGTGCTGTTCACCGTCTTCAAACAGTTTGATCGGGGCGCGGCTCAGGGCAACCAGATCGGTTACTCCGACTTCCTTGAGGAAGTGCGCGCCAAGCGAGTCAAGCAGGTCACCCTGCAAGAAGGCAGTGGTGGAACCGAAATCATCGCCATCACCAATGACGATAAGCGCTTGCGCAGCAATGCCACCTATCTGGACCGCGGTCTGGTGGGTGACCTGATCAACAACGGCGTCAAGTTCGATGTCAAGCAGCGCGAGGAACCTTCGCTGCTGATGAGCCTGCTGGTCAGCTGGGGCCCGATGCTGCTGCTGATCGGCGTCTGGGTCTACTTCATGCGCCAGATGCAAGGCGGCGGCAAGGGCGGCGCGTTCAGCTTCGGCAAGAGCAAGGCCCGCATGCTGGACGAGGCGAACAACTCGACCACCTTCGCCGACGTCGCCGGTTGCGACGAGGCCAAGGAAGAGGTCAAGGAGCTGGTCGACTTCCTGAAGGACCCACAGAAGTTCCAGAAGCTGGGCGGTCGCATCCCGCGCGGCGTGCTGCTGGTCGGCCCTCCGGGCACCGGCAAGACCCTGCTGGCCAAGGCCATCGCGGGAGAGGCCAAGGTGCCGTTCTTCAGTATCTCGGGCTCGGACTTCGTTGAAATGTTCGTCGGCGTCGGCGCGGCCCGCGTGCGCGACATGTTCGAGCAGGCCAAGAAGAGCGCCCCCTGCATCATCTTCGTCGACGAAATCGACGCGGTCGGTCGCCATCGTGGTGCCGGCCTGGGTGGCGGCAATGACGAGCGCGAGCAGACGCTGAACCAGATGCTGGTCGAGATGGACGGCTTCGAGACCAATCTCGGCGTCATCGTGATGGCCGCGACCAACCGTCCGGACATTCTGGACCCCGCACTGCTGCGCCCAGGGCGCTTCGATCGCCAGGTCTATGTGACCCTGCCGGATGTGCGCGGTCGCGAGCAGATCCTGAACGTGCATATGCGCAAGGTGCCGGTCGGTCAGGACATCCGCGCCGACATCCTGGCCCGCGGCACGCCCGGCTTCTCCGGTGCCGATCTGGCCAATCTGGTCAACGAGGCGGCCCTGTTCGCCGCGCGCCGCAGTGGTCGCGTGGTCGAGATGGTCGACTTCGAGAAGGCCAAGGACAAGATCATGATGGGCCCCGAGCGCAAGTCCATGGTCATGCCCGAGGAAGAGCGCAAGAACACCGCCTATCACGAGGCCGGCCATGCCCTGGTCGCCCGCCTGATGCCCAAGACCGATCCGGTCCACAAGGTCACGGTGATCCCGCGTGGCCGTGCGCTGGGCGTGACGATGCAGTTGCCCGAGGGCGACCGCTACAGCATGGACAAGGAGCGCATGCTCTCGACCATTTCGGTGCTGTTCGGCGGCCGGATTGCCGAAGAAGTGTTCATGAACCAGATGACCACCGGTGCGTCGAACGACTTCGAGCGTGCCACGGCGATCGCCCGAGATATGGTGACCCGTTACGGCATGACCGATGAGCTAGGCCCGATGGTCTATGCCGAGAACGAGGGCGAGGTCTTCCTCGGCCGCTCGGTGACCAAGACCACCAGCATGTCCGAAGAAACCATGCGCAAGGTGGACTCGGTGATACGCCGCATCATTGACGAGCAGTACACGATTGCTCGCAAGCTGATCGAGGACAACACCGACAAGATGCACGCGATGGCCAAGGCGCTGCTGGAATGGGAAACCATCGACGCAGACCAGATCGAGGACATCATGGGCGGCAAGCCACCGCGCCCGCCCAAGGATTGGACGCCGCCGTCCGGTGGCAACAAGCCGGATGGCACACCCCCGACCGTCAACGCCGATAGCGCGCCGGCAGCAGCCTGATTTTTCGACGCATGTCCAACGGGGCCGTCTGCAGAGACGGCCCCGTTTTCAATTCCGAAGAGTGCCTACCCATGCTGTGGCAGACCACCCGCTACACGATCGATCTGAGCCGGCCCCGTGTGATGGGCATCGTCAATGTCACGCCCGATTCCTTTTCAGACGGCGGCCAGCATGGCGAGGCGCGCAGCGCGATCGCGCATTGCGAGCGCTTGGTGAAAGAAGGGGCGGACATTCTCGATATCGGCGGCGAGTCGACCCGGCCCGGCTCCCAAAGCCTCGCGCCGCTGGACGAATGGACGCGCATCGAGCAGGTGCTCAAAGCCGCGCTGAGCCTGGGGGTGCCGGTCTCGGTCGATAGCTGCAAGACCGAGGTGATGCGCCGCGCGCTGGATCTGGGGGTGGACATCGTCAACGATATCCAGGCCTTGCAGGGGCCGGGGGCCTTGGCCCTGCTGGCCGCGCAAGCCCGGACCGGCGTCTGCCTGATGCATATGCGCGGCGAGCCCAGCACGATGCAAGGCCTGACCGACTATCAGGACCTGGCGGGCGAGGTGCTGGCCTTTCTGGCCGCACGGGCACAGGCGGCGTGCGATGCCGGCATTGCGGCGGCGCGCATCTGTCTGGATCCGGGCTACGGCTTTGCCAAGACCGCGGAGCAGAACTTCGAGCTGCTGCGCGATCAGGCCCGGCTGCTCGATCTGGGCTATCCGCTGCTGATCGGCTGGTCGCGCAAGGCGGCCCTGGGCAAGGTCACCGGGCGGGCGGTCGGCGAGCGGGTGCCGGCCAGTGTGGCGGCGGCCCTGGTGGCCGTCGCTCGTGGCGCGCGCGTCCTGCGTGTGCATGATGTCGCGGCCACCAGCGACGCCTTGAAGGTCTGGGCGGCAGCCCAGGGGCCCGGCCTGAACGACAATAGTGCCCACTAAGAATTCCAGGAGATGCTCCCGATGAGCCGTATGTATTTTGGAACCGATGGCATCCGCGGCACCGTGGGCCAGTCGCCGATCACGCCCGACTTCATGCTTCGCCTGGGTCATGCGGTGGGCCGGGTCCTGCGCAAGGAGATGTCGCGACCCAGCGTGCTGATCGGCAAGGACACCCGGATCTCGGGCTATATGCTCGAATCCTCGCTGGAAGCGGGCTTTGCCTCGGCCGGTGTCGATGTCTGGCTGACCGGGCCGCTGCCGACGCCCGGCGTGGCCTACTTGACTCGTGCGCTGCGCCAGCAACTGGGCGTCGTGATCAGTGCCTCGCACAACCCCTTCTCGGACAACGGCATCAAGTTCTTCTCGTCCAAGGGCGAGAAACTGCCCGATGCCTGGGAGCTGGCGGTCGAGCAGGCGCTGGAGGAAGCGCCGTCCTGGGTTGACTCGGCCAATCTGGGCCGGGCGCGGCGGCTGCAGGATGCGCGCGGCCGCTATATCGAGTTCTGCAAGAACAGCTTCGGCCCCGACCTGAGTCTGCGAGGCCTGAAGATCGTCGTTGATGCGGCCCATGGGGCGGCCTATCACGTCGCCCCCGATGTGTTTCACGAACTCGGTGCCGAGGTCATCTCGATCGGCTGCAGCCCCGATGGCTTCAATATCAATGCCGGTTTCGGTGCCACCGCGCCGGCCGCCCTGGTCAAGGCGGTCGAGGAGCATGGCGCTCACTACGGGGTCGCGCTCGATGGCGATGCCGACCGTCTCCAGCTGGTCGATGCCCAAGGCCGGCTCTACAACGGCGACGAGCTGCTGTATGTGATGGTGGCCGACCGGCTCAGCCAGGGCCAGCGTGTACCCGGCGCGGTCGGCACGCTGATGACCAATATGGCGGTCGAGCTGGCCTTGAAGGCGCGCGATGTCGATTTCGTGCGAGCCAAGGTCGGTGATCGCTATGTGATGGAGGAGCTGGCCGCACGCGGCTGGCAGCTCGGCGGCGAGGGCTCGGGCCATCTGCTGGCGCTGGACAAGCACACGACCGGTGACGGCATTGTCAGCGCCTTGCTGGTGCTGCAGGCGGTCAGCCGCAGCGGCTGCAGCCTGGCCGAGCTGCTGGCTGGTGTCGAGCTGTTCCCGCAGACGCTGATCAATGTGCGTTTGCAGCCCGGTCAGGACTGGAAGAGCAATGCCCGCCTGGCCCAGGAGCAGGCCGAGGTGACGGCCGATCTGGGCGCGCGTGGCCGGGTGCTGATCCGGGCTTCGGGTACCGAGCCGCTGCTGCGCGTGATGGTCGAGGCCAGCGATGCGCAACTGGCCCAGCAATGTGCGCAGCGACTGGTGGACGCCGTCAAGCTCTGAATAGCCGTCTCTGATGCGCAAAAGCCCCCGCAGCGCAGGCTGCGGGGGCTTTCTTCTGGGGTCGGCCTTGCTTACTTCTTCGGCGGCATCAGCACGCGATCGATCACATGCGCCACGCCGTTGGTGGCCTTGATGTCGGAGCGCTGCACCATCGCATCTTCGACGGTGACGAAATCGCCGGCCTTGGCCAGGGCCACATTGGCGCCTTGCAGGGTCTTGGCGTTGCCGGGCTTGATGTCGGCGGCGCTCAGCTGGCTGCTCAGGATGTGATAGCTCAGCACGGCCTTGAGCTGGGCGTTGTCCTTGGCCAGCGCCTCCAGGGTCTTGGCCGGGACGGCCTTGAAGGCCTCGTCGCTGGGCGCGAACACGGTCAGTGGTCCGCTGGCGCGCAGGCTGTCGCGCAGGCCGGCCTGGTCGACCAGGCGGTTGAAGGTGCTCAGCTGCGGATCGCGGCCCAGCGTATCGGCCAGCGGGGCCGGTGCGGGCGCGGTGGCGCAGGCGCTCAGGCCCAGAGCCAGTGCGGCCAGGGCCAGGAATTGGGTGGGTTTGTTCATCTCAAGGTCTCCGGTCCAGGGCATCAGGCCCAGCGGCACGGACTGTAGGCAGGCTATGTGACGGAACGGTGAATTGATTGTGACAATGATATTGACTCGCTATGAGGGCCTGGAGAGACTCCACGAACGACTGTCGTTGTCACCGAGTCGTCATATTCAAGTCATAGGATTGCGCCCATCGTCAACCAAGCACCGATAGGTAACTCATGAACTTCGTATACGTGAACAAGGGTCTTGTTTTTGCGGCCGCTGCAACACTGGCACCCTTGGCCATGGCCCAGGATGTGACTGGTGCTGGCGCGACCTTCCCGGCGCCGGTTTATGCCAAGTGGGCCGATGCTTACAACAAGGCCAGCGGCGCCCGCATCAATTATCAGTCGGTCGGCTCCGGTGCCGGCATCCGCCAGATCAAGGCCAAGACGGTGGATTTTGGCGCTTCCGATATGCCGATCAAGGACGAGGAACTGGCCAAGGACGGCATGATCCAGTTCCCCACCGTGATCGGCGGCGTGGTGCCGGTGGTCAATATCAAGGGCATCACCCCGGGGCAGATCAAGCTGACCGGTCAGGTGCTGGGCGACATCTATCTGGGCAAGATCACCAAGTGGAACGATGCGGCCTTGACCGCGCTGAACCCTGGCGTCCCGCTGCCCGATGCGGCCATCGCCGTAGTTCGCCGTGCTGACGGCTCGGGAACCTCTTTCATCTTCACCAATTATCTGTCCAAGGTGAACGAGGAGTGGAAGAGCAAGGTGGGTGAGGGCACGGCCGTGAACTGGCCGACCGGCGCCGGCGGCAAGGGCAATGAAGGCGTGGCCGCTTTCGTCCAACGCCTGCCGAACTCGATTGGTTATGTCGAGTACGCCTATGTCAAGCAGAACAAGATGACCTACACCTTGATGCGCAACAAGGACGGTCATTTCGTCACCCCCAATGATTCCGCCTTCAAGGCCGCTGCGGCAGGTGCTGACTGGACGAAGTCGTTCTATCAAATCACGACCGAGCAACCTGGCAAGGATGCTTGGCCGCTGACCAACCCGACCTACATCCTGATGTACAAGACCCAGGAGAAGCCGGCCAGCGCCGCCGCCAGCCTGAAGTTCTTTGACTGGGCCTTTGCCAACGGCGACAAGATGGCCGACGATCTGGACTACGTGCCGTTGCCGGACAGCGTCAAGGCCCTGGTGCGCAAGCAGTGGGCCGACAACCTGAAGGACGCTTCGGGCAAGGCCATCACTTACAAGTGATTCTGAACTGAGCAGTGCCAGCAGCCCGGCAGTCAACGCTGTCGGGCTGTTGTCGAATCTGCCGCCGACTTTTCAACGCCTGACTCCCAGGAGGCCCCGTGGCCGCAATACTCCCAGCCAACAACTTCGAGTCCGGTGATCGTCCGGCAGAGCGGGTCCAGCCCCAGGGCAGCCCGCCGCCGCGTCGCCGCGTCGCGCCCTGGGCCGACACCGTGTTTTCGCTGCTCGCCCACAGCGCCGCCTGGCTGACGCTGGCGCTGCTGGTGGGCATCATCGTCTCGCTGCTGATCGGCGCGGCGCCGGCCATCCAGGAATTCGGCCTGGGCTTTCTGTGGACCAGCGAGTGGGACCCTGTCCAGGAGAAGTTCGGCGGCCTGGTGATGATTTATGGCACGCTGATGACTTCCTTCATCGCGCTGCTGATCGCGGTGCCGGTGAGCTTCGGCATCGCGCTGTTCTTGACCGAGCTCTCGCCCAACTGGCTGCGTCGGCCGCTGGGTGTCGCGGTCGAGCTCTTGGCCGCGGTGCCATCCATCGTCTACGGCATGTGGGGCCTCTTGGTGTTCGGCCCCATCCTGGCCACCTATGTGCAGCAGCCGCTGCAGGCGATGCTGACCGGCGTGCCCTATCTGGGCGCGCTGGTGTCGGGCCCGCCGGTGGGTATCGGCATCCTGTCGGCCGGCATCATCCTGGCCATCATGATCATTCCTTTTATCGCTGCCGTGATGCGCGACGTCTTCGAGGTCACGCCGCCGATGCTGAAGGAAAGCGCCTACGGCCTGGGCGCGACCACCTGGGAGGTGGTCTGGAAGATCGTGCTGCCTTACACCAAGACCGGTGTGGTCGGCGGCATCATGCTGGGCCTGGGCCGCGCTCTGGGCGAGACCATGGCCATCACCTTCGTGATCGGCAATATGAACCAGTTGGACTCGCTGTCGGTGTTCGAGGCGGCCAACAGCATCACCTCGGCGCTGGCCAATGAGTTCGCCGAAGCCGGCGAGGGCTTGCATCAGGCTTCGCTGATCTACCTGGGCCTGGTGCTGTTCTTCATCACCTTTGTGGTGCTGGCCTGCTCCAAGGTGCTGCTGTCGCAACTGAAGAAGAACGAGGGAGCGCGGTCATGAGCGTCACCACCATCTCCGCCCTGGATGCCAAGCGCCTGGCCATGCATGCCAAGCGCAAGCGGGTCAATGTGATTGCCCTGGTCCTGTCGCTGGCCGCGATGGCCTTCGGCCTGTTCTGGCTGATGTGGATCTTGTTCGAGACCGTGCGCCTGGGCATAGGCGGTCTGGCGCTGGCCACCTTCACCGAGATGACCCCGCCGCCGCAGGCCGAAACCGGCGGCCTGGCCAATGCCATCTTCGGTTCGGTCGTGATGGTCGGTCTGGCCACCGCGCTGGGCACGCCGGTCGGCGTTCTGGCCGGTATCTACCTGGCCGAGTACGGCCAGAAAACCTGGCTGGGCAGCACGGTGCGTTTCATCAACGACATCCTGCTGTCGGCGCCGTCTATCGTCGTGGGCCTGTTCATCTACGCGGTCGTGGTCGCCAAGATGAAGAGCTTCTCGGGCTTTGCCGGCATCCTGGCGCTGGCGCTGATCGTGATCCCGGTCGTGATACGCACCACCGAGAACATGCTGAGCCTGATCCCGAATGCCTTGCGCGAGGCCGCCTATGCGCTGGGCACACCGAAGTGGAAGGTCATCATGTCGGTGACCCTGAAGTCGGCCCGCGCCGGTGTGCTGACCGGCATCTTGCTGGCCCTGGCACGCATCTCGGGCGAGACCGCGCCGCTGCTGTTCACCGCGCTGTCCAACCAGTTCTGGACCTCGGACCTGGGTGCGCCGATGGCCAGCCTGCCGGTCACGATCTTCAAATTCGCGATGAGCCCCTATGAGAACTGGCAGAAGCTGGCCTGGGCGGGCGTGTTCATCATCACCATTGGCGTGCTGCTGCTGAATATCCTGGCGCGCGTGCTCTTCAAGAACAAGCATTAAGAGGGCTTACCCATCATGGATGCAAAAGTCGACATGCCCATCACCGAGCGGGCCAAGCTCTCGGTCAAGAACCTGAACTTCTACTACGGCAACTTCCATGCCCTGAAGAACATCAATCTGGACATTCCGGAAAAGAAGGTCACCGCCTTCATCGGCCCCTCGGGCTGCGGCAAGTCCACCCTGCTGCGCACGCTGAACCGCATGTTCGAGCTCTATCCCGAGCAGCGCGCCGAGGGCCAGATCCTGCTGGACGGCAACGATATCCTGACCAGCCGCGACGATGTTTCGCTGGTGCGTGCCAAGATCGGCATGGTGTTCCAGAAGCCGACGCCGTTCCCGATGTCGATCTACGACAACATCGCCTTCGGCGTGCGTCTGTTCGAGACGCTGCCGCGGGTTGAGATGGATGAGCGGGTCGAATGGGCGCTGAAGAAGGCGGCCTTGTGGAACGAGGTCAAGGACAAGCTCAACCAGAGCGGCTCGGGCCTCTCCGGTGGCCAGCAGCAGCGCCTGTGCATTGCCCGCGGCATCGCGATCAAGCCCGAGGTGCTGCTGCTCGACGAGCCTTGCTCGGCGCTGGACCCGATCTCCACCGGCAAGATCGAGGAGCTGATTCACGAGCTCAAGAGCGACTACACGGTGGCCATCGTGACCCACAACATGCAGCAGGCGGCGCGCTGCTCGGACTACACGGCCTATATGTACCTGGGCGACCTGATCGAGTTCGGCCCGACGGCCGAGCTGTTCATGAAGCCCAAGCGCAAGGACACCGAAGACTACATCACCGGCCGCTTCGGCTGAGCCAGGGAGACACACCATGAGCGACAAGCATCTCTCAACCCAATTCGATGCCGAGCTGAGCGGCATCTCGACCCGCGTGCTCGAAATGGGCGGCCTGGTCGAGGCCCAGGTGGCGCAGGCGGTCAACGCGCTGACCACCTTCAGCGGCGAGATTGCCAGTGTCGTGCTGCAGACCGAGGAGCGCGTCAACGCGATGGAAGTGGAGATCGATCGCGATCTGTCCAGCATCATCGCGCGCCGTCAGCCCACGGCCCGCGATCTGCGCCTGCTGATCGCGATCTCCAAGACCATCGCCAATCTGGAGCGCGTCGGTGACGAGGCCGCGCGCATCGCCCGCACGGTGCAGCGCCTGATCAACTCCGGCGTTTCGAGCCGGCTGCGTCTGCCGATGTCGGACCTGGCCTTCGAGGCCGATCTGGCCGTGGCCCTGCTGCGCAAGGCGCTGGACGCTTTTGCGCGCCTGGATGTCGAGCGTGCGCTCGAGGTGCTGAAGCAGGACGACCAGATCGACAAGGAATTCGATGGCCTGCTGCGCAAGCTGATCACTTACATGATGGAAGACCCGCGCACCATCTCCACCTCGATCGACATGGTCTTCGTCGCCAAGGCGATCGAGCGCGTCGGCGACCATGCCAAGAACCTGGCCGAGGTCATCATCTATGTGGTCAAGGGCACCGATGTGCGTCACAACACGCCCGAGGCGGTTGAGACCATGGTGCGCTGAGGCCCGGAGCAGAAGGAAAAGAATATGAGCCGTATCCTGGTGGTGGAAGACGAATCGGCGATTGCCGAGCTGATCTCGATCAATCTGCGTCATGCCGGATTCGATGTGACGATCGCCGGCAGTGCCGATCAGGCGCAGCTGGAGGTGGATCGGGTGCTGCCGGACCTGGTGGTGCTGGACTGGATGCTGCCGGGTCAGTCGGGCCTGGCGCTGGCGCGGCTTTGGCGCGGTGCGGTGCGCACCAAGGAGCTGCCCATCATCATGCTGACCGCGCGGGCCGAGGAGACCGACAAGGTCTCGGGGCTGGATGCCGGCGCCGATGACTATCTGACCAAGCCCTTCTCGACCAATGAGCTGCTGGCGCGCATCCGTGCGGTGCTGCGCCGCAAGGCGCCCGAGGCGCTGGACTCGGTGGTCGAGATCAGCGGCCTGAGCCTGGACCCGGGCACGCGCCGCGTCAGTCGCGAAGGTGTCGAGGTCAAGCTGGGCCCGACCGAATTCCGCCTGCTGCACTTCTTCATGACCCATCCCGAGCGCGTGCACAGCCGCTCGCAACTGCTGGACCGGGTCTGGGGCGACCATGTCTTCATCGAGGAGCGCACGGTGGACGTGCATGTCAAGCGTCTGCGTGAGGCGCTGGAGCGGGTGCACTGCGCACGCATGATAGAGACGGTGCGTGGCGCGGGTTACCGGCTGACGCAACAGGCCAGCGCGCTGTCCGCCTGAGCCAGGAACTGGAGTTTCAGTGAACTGGCTGCTGCCGCGTATTGCATTGGCCACCCTGGCCGTGGCTCTGGGAGCCTTGGTCGGTGTGTGGGTGGGGCGCTGGTCGCAGGCGCCATTTCTGGGGGAGGTCCTGGGCGCGGGCAGTGCGGTGCTGGTGCTGGTGCTGGTCGACTCGCTGCGCGGCCATCGGCTGATCCAGTGGCTGCGCGGCAACCAGCAAGGCGCCGCGCCGCGCGACACCGGTTTCTGGGGCGAACTGGGCTATCGCATCGAGCGCGCGGTCCGCGAGCGCGAGCGCGTCATCGATCGCGAGCGTCTGCAGCTCTCGCAGTTCCTGTCGGCCATCGAGGCCTCGCCCAATGGCGTGCTGATGCTGGACCGGCATGACCATATCCAGTGGTGCAACAAGGTGGCGGCCGACCACTTCGCGCTCGATCCGCAGCGCGATCTGCAGCAGCGCATCACGAATCTGGTGCGCTCACCGGCTTTTGTCAGCTATCTGCAGTCGGGGCAGTACGCCGAGCCGCTGATGCTGGGCAATACCCGCAGCCCAGGCAACCTCTCGGTGGTGGTGCGCTCCTATGGCGAGGGCATGCGGCTGGTGCTGTCGCAGGATGTCACCGAGCGCGAGCGCGCCGAGAGCATGCGGCGCGACTTCGTCGCCAATGTCTCGCACGAGATCCGCACGCCGCTGACGGTACTGACCGGTTTCATCGAGACCATGAGCTCGCTGCCGCTGACCGAGGCCGAGCGCAAGCGCGTGCTCTTCCTGATGGGCCAGCAGACCCAGCGCATGCTGACCCTGGTCAGCGATCTGCTGACCCTGGCCCAGCTGGAAGGCAGCCCGCGCCCGGCACCGGACCGCTGGGTCAGCCTGGACGGCTTGCTGAACCGCGTCGCGTCGGACGCGCAGGCGCTGTCCTCGGGCCGGCACCAGATCAGCGTGCAGACCGAGACCCATGCCGATGTGGCCGGCGTCGAGCCCGAGCTGCTCAGCGCGGCCGCCAATCTGGTGACCAATGCGGTGCGCTACACGCCGGACGGCGGCGCCATCGATGTGGTCTGGCGCCTGCAGACCGATGGCAGCGGCGAGCTGAGCGTTTGCGACACCGGCCCGGGCATTGCCCGCGAGCATCTGCCGCGTCTGACCGAGCGCTTCTACCGTGTCGACGGCAGTCGCTCGCGCGAGACCGGCGGCACCGGCCTGGGTCTGTCCATCGTCAAGCATGTGGCGCAGCGCCATGGCGGCGAGCTGCACATCCAGAGCGAACCCGGCAAGGGCTCGAAGTTTCGCCTGGTGCTGCCGGCCGTGCGGGTACGGGTGGCCGGCGGCGAGGCCGAGGTGGGCGTCGAGGCGGCGATGCCGCGCGCGCAGGCCTGAGGATGTCTCAGAGCCGGCGCAGCACCAGGTAGTGCTGCACCCGATCGGTCGGGCGGCGCACGGTGCCGACCTGGCTCCAACCCTCGGGCAGCGTTGCCTGGGTATCGTTCTGCAGCAGCGCGTACTGGCAGCTGCTCTGTGCCAGCGGCCGGCGTGCCTCGATCACCCAGCCGCCCTGAAATTCCAGCGAGGCCAGCAGCGACATCGGCTGGCCCGGTGCGGCCAGGCAGTTGAACTCGGTGGGCAACTGGCTGCGCAGCCGCTCGATCAGTGCACGATTGCTGCGCGCATAGTCCAGCAGCGGCAGCCACAAGCTCATCGCCAGCAGCCACAGCAGGGCCACGCCGCCGGCCGGCAGCACCAGGCTTTTCCATAGCGCATGCTGGTGGCGGGCCGTGCGCCAGCGCACCAGCGCGATCCAGGCCGCCGTGCCGAGCAGGGCCACGGCCAGCGCCAGCGGATGGAAGCTGGGCTCGAAGCCCTGCGCCAGCTTGCGGATATTGGCCAGCGGCTGGGTCGGCCAGCCGGCCTGCATCGAGGCGTAATAGGCCCACACGAAAAGCGCGCCGGCGCTGAAGAAGAACACCGAGAACCAGTCCATCGCCGCCGCGACGCTGCGCCTCAGCGTCGGCAGCGCAAAGCTGGCCAGTACCGCCAGCGCCGGCAGTGCCAGCAGCAGCGCGCGGTCCGAACCATTCATCAGCAGGCTGGTGACCAGCGGTACCAGCACGCCCAGCAGCGGCACGCTGACATGGCGATGCTGCCAATGGCGCCGCCAGCGCCACAGCGTCCACAGCGCCATCGGCCAGGCCGGCCAGCAGAACCAGGCGAGCTGGCTGACGAAACGCAGCGGGTCCTTGGCATGGCCGTCCACCGCGACGCGCCAGGCCCAGCCGCGGAATTCCCAGGCGCTCAGCGCGCCCAGGGCCACCGCCACCAGCAGCCAGGGCAGCAAGCGCCGCACCTGCTCATAGCTGGAGCGGCGCACCAGCCAGGCGCCACCGGCCCCCAGTGCTGCCGCCATCGCCGGCGCGCCGCTGGCGGCCAGCAGCGGCAGGGCCAGCAGCACGGCAATGCGGGCCTTGGTCTCGCGGTAGGGCGCGGCCGCCAGGCCGTAGATGAACAGGCTGCAAGCCAGCAACTGCATCAGCTCGGGCGTCGTTTCATGGCCCAGCAGCAGCAGGCCCAGCGAGGCCACCAGGGCCAACCGCGCACCATCGGCCAGCGCCCGCGCGGAATCGAGCGCATGGGCCTCGCCGCCAACGGCGAAGGCCACCGGCTGGCCTGCATCGGTGCGGGCCAGATGGCAGGTCGTGTACCAGACCCGCACCAGCACGGCCACCAGGGCCAACCGCGCACCATCGGCCAGCGCACGCGCGTAATCGATCGCATGGGCCTCGCCGCCAAAGGCGAAGGCCACCGGCTGGGCTGCATCGGTGCGGGCCAGATGGAAGGTCGTGTACCAGACCAGCACCAGCACGGCCACCAGGGCCAGGCCGAAGGGCAGACGCGCGGCCAGCGCCGGGTCCAGCCAGGGCAGGGCCTTGATGAAGGCTGCGCCTATCCAATAGGGCAGCAGGCCGCCCTCGGACGGGATGCCTGCGATCGCCGGTTGCCACCAGGCGGCATGGCCTTGCGCGATGCTGGCCATGAAGCCGAAGGCCGTCATGTCGGCATTGCGCCAGGGGTCGCGGCCGAACAGGCCGGGAATCACATAGGCGGCACAGAACAGCAGCAGGGCCAGGCGCGGCAGCCGCTGGGCGCCGCGTTCGGCCACGATGGCGGGGTTGGGCAGGTTCACGCGCGGGATTCTTCTACGGGTTTGTCTCGGTGCGCATCATGCCGCAGAACCTGGGTTCTTCCGGCGCCATGAAAAAAGGCAGCCTGAGCTGCCTTTTGCTGGACCGCCGCGTAAGCGGCGATGTCTTTACTTCTTGAACTGCGCAAACTTGTTGCGGAACTTCTCGACGCGACCGCCCAGATTGTCGATGCTCTTTTGCTGGCCGGTGTAGAAGGGGTGCGACTCGCTGGTGGTTTCCAGCTTGACCAGGGGCAGCGTGCGGCCGTCTTCCAGGGTCACGGAGTCCTTGGTCTGCACGGTCGAGCGCGTGATGAACTGGAAACCGTTGGATTGGTCCACGAAGGCCACTTCGCGGTAGTTGGGGTGAATGCCGTCTTTCATGAGAGACCTCTCGCTGCAGTGCCGGTAGCCACGCCGCACCATGCGACGCACTTTCCGACAGCGGAAAAACGCGGATTATAGCCTGAAGTAGGAACGCCACCCGAAGGTGGCGTTCGCGCACCGCCACAGCGGTGCCATGAAGTCCTGCAGAACCGAGCTCTTTAACCGCCTCGACGCATCATGTCGAAGAAGTCGAGGTTGTTCTTGGTGGACTTCATCTTGTCGAGAATGAACTCCATCGCCTCGATCTCGTCCATCGGGTAGAGCAGCTTGCGCAGGATCCAGCTCTTTTGCAGGATCTCGGGCTTGAGCAGCAGCTCTTCGCGGCGGGTGCCGGACTTGTTGATCAGGATCGAAGGGTAGACGCGCTTCTCGGCCATGCGGCGATCCAGATGGATTTCGCAGTTGCCCGTGCCCTTGAATTCTTCGTAGATCACCTCGTCCATGCGGCTGCCGGTTTCCACCAGGGCCGTGCCGATGATGGTCAGCGAGCCGCCTTCCTCGATCTTGCGGGCCGCGCCGAAGAAGCGCTTGGGGCGCTGCAGCGCGTTGGCGTCCACACCGCCGGTCAACACCTTGCCCGACGAAGGCAGGACGTTGTTGTAGGCACGCGCCAGGCGGGTGATCGAGTCCAGCAGGATGATCACGTCCTTCTTCATCTCGACCAGGCGCTTGGCCCGCTCGATCACCATTTCGGCGACCTGCACATGGCGGGCGGCCGGCTCGTCGAAGGTCGAGGAGATCACCTCGCCACGCACGGTGCGCAGCATCTCGGTCACTTCTTCCGGACGCTCGTCGACCAGCAGCACGATCAGATGGCAGTCGGGGTGATTGGCCACCAGCGCATGCGCCAGCTGCTGCATCATCACGGTCTTGCCGGTCTTGGGCTGGGCCACCAGCAGCGCGCGCTGGCCTTTGCCTATCGGCGCGATCAGGTCGATGATGCGGCCGGTGATGTTCTCTTCGCTCTTGACACCGTCGCGCTCGAGCTTGAACTGCTCGCGCGGGAATAGCGGCGTCAAGTTCTCGAACATGATCTTGTGCTTGCTCTCCTCGGGCGTCGCGTCGTTGACGCGGTCGACCTTGACCAGGGCAAAGTAGCGCTCGCCATCCTTGGGCACGCGCACCTCGCCTTCGATCATGTCGCCGGTGTGGAGATTGAAGCGCCGGATCTGGCTGGGGCTCAGATAGATGTCGTCGGTCGACGCCATATAGCTGGCCTCGATCGAGCGCAGGAAGCCGAAGCCATCGGGCAGCACTTCCAGCACGCCGTCACCGAAGACTTGTTCTCCGGCCTTGGCGCGCTTTTTCATGATGGCAAACATCAGCTCCTGCTTGCGCAGCCGAGCGACGTTGTCGATTTCCAGCTCCTCGCCCATCTTGATGAGCTCGGAAACGTGAAGCGCTTTCAGTTCTGAAAGGTGCATGGGTGAATACCCTGAGAGTCGTCCCAGGCCCTGCCAAGGGCCACGGACAAATACTTCGGCGGCAAGCACTGCATTCAAGCCCGACAGCATCGGTGCATGAACGAGACGGAAGACATACGCGGGAGCTTGGGCGCCGAGTCCACGCGCCAGAACCTGGTCAGGTCGGGCGTGTTGGCAGTCTGCTGTTCAGTGCGGTCGGTGCGTTTGGAACACCGGCCGCGCCGAACAGGTTGGAATCATTATAGGTTAGCGTCCAGGAAGGCCGTCAACTGGGCCTTGGACAAAGCGCCGACCTTGGTGGCGGCCAACTGGCCACCCTTGAACAGCATCAAGGTCGGGATGCCGCGGATGCCGAACTTGGCCGGCACCTCGCGGTTCTCGTCCACATTCATCTTGGCGACCTGCAGGCGCTCCTGGTAGGAGGTCGAGACCTCGTCGAGGATGGGCGCAATCATCTTGCAAGGGCCGCACCACTCGGCCCAGTAATCCACCAGCACGGGTTTGTCGGCTTGGATCACGTCGGCTTCAAAAGACGCGTCGGAAATATGTTTGATCAGTTCGCTGCTCATGGGTTGTCCTTGGCTGGCCGACTTCGCGTAGGCGGCATCAGAGGCACAATGATTCTGACACAAAGCCCCGCCGCAGGATTGCGGCCGGTCACAAGGCCCATATCCGGGCGCAGCCTTCATTCTCAAGCCCTTGTCATCACGCCACCTGTTCCCTCTCGATGCCGGCCATGGCGCCGCCCAGTTCTGGCTGCGACTGGCCGAGACGGCCGCTGCCTGGCTGGAAGGCCAGGGTCTGGCGGCGCGCGATGCCGTGCTGCTGCTGCCCTTCGCGCAACACCTGGCCCCGGCGCGGCGTGCCTGGATGCAGCTTTCGCGCTGGCAGCCGCGCATCGAGACCACCCACAGCCTGGCCGCCGCGCTGGGCCCGACGCCGCTGCCGCAGGCCCAGCAGATCAGCTTCGATGCGGCGATCGATGGCCTGGCCGCGCGCGACCTGCTGCAGTCGCAAAGCTGGGCCCAGGCCTTGCGCGCCCGCGATGCCCGGGCCTTCGATCTGGCCGTGCAGCGCCTGGTCGAGACCGCCCATGCCTGGGCCAGGGCGGCCGCGCAGCGCTCGCCGCAGGCGCGCGAACTGCTGTGGCAGCAGGCGCGCCTGGCCCTGCAGAGCACCGGGCCTGGCGGTCTGGAGCGGGCGCTGGCCCTGGTGGCGCTGGAATGGGCGGCGGCCGACACCCGGGTGCCGCCCACCGATGCGCTGTTCGACTTGCGTCCCAGCGCCTGGCTGCATCTGCAGTGCGGTGGCCCGGACCCACTGGCCGAGGCGCTGCTGGAGCGGGCCGAGGCGGTGGGCCTGCCCTGCCTGCGCCTGTGCGCCGATCTGGCACTGGATCAGGTGTTTGCGGCCAGCCCGCCGCTGGGGCCGCTGGAGCAGGCCTTGTGCGAGGACTTCGAGGACCTCGCGCAGAGCAGCGCGGCCGCCGTGCTCGGGCATCTGCAGGCCGGCCGCAGCCCGGTTGCGCTGATTGCTCAGGACCGGGTGCTGATACGTCGGGTCCGCGCGCTGCTGGAGCGCCAGGAACTGGGCATTGCCGATGAAACCGGCTGGACCCTGGCGACCACGCCACCCGCCGCCCAGCTGATGGCCTTGCTGCGCACCGCGCGCGGCCAGGCCAGCCTGGATGAATGGCTGGCTTTTCTGAAATGCGCGTTGGCGGCTCGGCTGCGCGATGCGGCCGGCTCGGGCGCGCTGACGGCTTTGGAAGCCCGCTGCCGTGCGCGCGGCTGGTCCGCGCCGGCGGCGGTGCGCGCCGATCTGCTCAGCCCGGCCAGCGCCCGGTTGTGGCAGGCTGCGCGGCAATGCCTGCAGCCGCTATCGGCCGGCGCGGCCTCGCGCAGCCTGGCCGACTGGCTGGCGGCGCTGAAAGAGGTCTTGCAGCTGCTCGGCGCCGAGGCGCTGATCGAGGCCCAGGATGCCGGCGAGGCCTTGCTCGATGCGCTGTGGCTGCGCCGCTCACCCTGGCCCGATTCGGCTCACGAGGCGGTGCTGCAGCAGGCTCAGCTGAGCATGGCCGACTTCCTGGCCTGGGTCGACGCCAGCCTGGAAGCGGCGCAGTATGTGCCGCCGCCGCTGGGCGAGGTGGTGGTGATGATCACACCGCTGGCGCGCGCGATGTTGCGGCCTTTCGGCGCTGTCGTGCTGCCGGGCGCCGATGCCCAGACCCTGGGGCCGGTGCCGGCCGGGCCGGCCCTGCTTGGCGACACGCTGGCGCGCGAACTGGGCCTGCCCCGCATCGAGGACAAGCGCGCGGCCCTGGCCCTGACCTTTGCCCAGCTGCTGCGTGCCCCGGCCCTGACCCTGCTGCGCTGCCGCAGCAAGGGCAGCGAGCCGCTGGCCGCCAGCCCCTTGCTGGAGCGCCTGGCCTTGGCGCTGCAAGCCGCCGGCCATGAACCCATCGCCGCCTGGCAGGACCGGCGTGAGCGGCTGAGCCTGCAGCCGCAGCCGCTGCAACGCGCCCAGGCCCACGCCGAGGGGCGCTTGCCGGCGGCGCTGAGCGCCAGCGCGGTCGAGTCGCTGCGCAACTGCCCCTATCAGTTCTTCGCCCGCGTGCTGCTGGGGCTGCGCGAGCAGGCCGAGCTGGAGGCCGAGGCCGACAAGCGCGACTACGGCAGCTGGCTGCATGCGGTGCTGCACCAGTTTCACCAGCAGCGGCTGCTGCCGACGCTGGACGATGGCGATGAAGCGCTGCTGCAGCGCGCGGCCATTGAGCAGATGCAGGTCCTGGGTCTGTCCGCGGCCGAGTTCCTGCCCTTCTCGGCCGGTTTTGCGCGCTTCGTGCCGCGCTATCTGCAGTGGCTGCGCGAGCAGGAGTCGGCCGGCGTGCACTACGCGGCGGGCGAGCTGGAGCGTGAGGTCATGCCCTATGCCGACGGCGGCGCGGTGCTGCAGGACCTGCGGCTGCGCGGCCGGCTCGACCGTGTCGATGTCTCCAGCGGTACGCGCCTGCTGGTTGACTACAAGACCGGCAGCGTCGCGGGCCTGAAAGCCAAGGTGGCCGATCCGGCCGAGGACACGCAGCTGGCCGTCTATGCGGCCCTGATGCAGGGCGCGGCCGAGCCCGCCGGGCCGCCGGGCCTGGAGGCGCTGTATCTGGCGCTTGACGATGCCAAGGGCATCGCCGCCGTGCCGCATCCGGATGTGAGCGACAGCGCTGAGCTGCTGCTCTGGGGTTTGAAGAACGATTTGCTGGCCCTGCATGGGGGCGCGCCGCTGCCGGCGCTGGGCGAGGGCATGGCCTGCGCCTATTGCGAGATGCGCGGCCTGTGCCGCCGTGATGACTGGGCCGGAGCGGCACTGTGATGCAAGAACAAGCGGCCTACACCTGCGACGGCGCCCCGGTGGCGCGCGAACGCTTTTATGCGCTGGCCTGCGATCCGCAGCGCAGCGTGGTCGTCGAGGCCTGCGCCGGCGCGGGCAAGACCTGGATGCTGGTCTCGCGCATCCTGCGCGCGCTGCTGGAGGGCGCGCAGCCGCAGGACATCGTCGCGATCACCTTCACCCGCAAGGCCGCCGGCGAGATGCGCCAGCGCCTGGGCGAATGGCTGGATGAGTTTGCGCACTGCAGCGAGGCGCAGCGCCGCGAGGCGCTGATACAGCGCGGCATGCCGGTCGAGCAGGCGGCCGCGCTGGCCCCGGCGCTGGCCGGTCTGCAGCAGCAGCTCTTGCAGGCCGGACGCATGGTCGAGATCCGTACCTTCCACGCCTGGTTCTCGCAGCTGCTGCGCGCCGCGCCGCTGGAGCTGCTGGAGGCCCAGGGCATCGCGCCCGAGCTGCAGCTGCTGGAGGACGAGAGTGAGCTGATGCCCGAGTTGTGGCAGCGCTTTCATGCGGCCGTGCTGGCCGACCAGGCGCTGCTGGCCGCCTATCAGGCCCTGGTGTTCGAGCAGGGGCGCAACAGGGTGCTGAGCTGGCTGGAATCGGCCTTTGCAAAGCGGGTCGAGATCCGGCTGGCCGCGCAGGCTGGACGCCTGCATGACAGCGTGGCCGATGCTGCTAGCGTCGCGCCCGAGTTCGCCGGCCTGGCGCATCCGCTGGAGGCTTTCGCAGCGCTGCGGGCCGATCTGGCGACGCTGGCGCGGGTGCTGGGCCAGGCCAAGAACGCCACGCCCAAGAAGGCCGCAGTGGCCATCGAGCAAGGCCTGAGCCTGCCGGATGAGCAGGCGGTGGAGGCCGTCATCGAGGCCTTGTTCACCGCGACCGGCACGCCGCGCAAGAACCTGGGCGAGAGTCTGGAGCTGCAGTCGGCCATCGAGCGGCTGGAGCGTCTGAAGCTGGCGCTGGCCCAGCACCAGGCGCGGGACTGGCATCTGCAGATGTGCCGGCTGTCCCTGTGCCTGCTCGATGAGTTCGAGGCGCTCAAGCGCGCCCGCGGCCTGGTCGATATGAACGATCTGGAGCGCGGCGCGCTGGCCCTGCTCAGCGATGCGCCGCTGGCGGGCTGGGTGCAGGAGCGGCTGGACACGCAGATCCGCCACCTGCTGATCGACGAGTTCCAGGACACCAGCCCGCTGCAATGGCATGCCCTCTATGCCTGGCTGGCCGGCTATGTCGGCGCCGGTGGCGGCGCCAGCGGCCAGCGGCCGCCCTCGGTCTTCATCGTCGGCGATCCGAAGCAGAGCATCTACCGCTTCCGCCGCGCCGAGCCGCGCGTGTTTGCCGCCGCGCGCGATTTCGTCCGCGACGGCCTGGCCGGCACGGTGCTGGCCTGCGACCACACGCGCCGCAACGCGCCGCCGGTGCTGGCCGCCGTCAACACGGCCTTCGATGCGGCCAGCCGGGCCCAGGAGTACAGCGGCTTTCGCCCGCACACGACCGAGGCGGGTGCCGCCTCGGCGCTGGACGGCGTGTTCTTCATCGATGACGACGGTGTCGACAGCGACATCGCCGACACGCCTGGCGACGAGCTGCAGGCCTGGCGCCCCAGCCTCAGCCAGGCGCGCCACGAGCCCGAGCTGCACCGCCGCGCTGCCGAGGCGCAGCGCATCGCCGGCTGCATCGAGCAGTTGCTGAGCGGGGAGGGCGTGCAGCCCGGCGAGATCTATGTGCTGGCGCGCAAGCGCGAGGGCCTGCGGGTGCTGGCGCAGACCTTGAAGGCGCGCGGCCTGCCCCATGTGGCGCCCGAGGACATGGCGCTGCTGGACTCGCCCGATGTGCGCGATCTGCTGGCCCTGCTCGACGCGCTGGCCTCGCCGGGGCACAACCTGTCGCTGGCCCATGCGCTGCGCAGCCCCTTGTTCGGCGCCAGCGAGGCCGATCTGTTGCAGCTGGCCGCCTGCTCGGGCAGTGCCGACTGGCTGGGCCGGCCGCGGCCCGAGGAAGCGGCGCGTATGGCCTGGTGGGCGGCGCTGACGCTGGCGGACGAGCAAGACCTGTCCCCGGCGCTGCGGCGCGCCCGCGAGCTGCTGAATCGCTGGGAGCGGCTGGCCGGCGAACGCAGCCCGCATGACCTGCTGGACGCCATCGTCTTCGAGGGCGACCTGATGGCGCGGCTGGCCTGTGCCGTGCCGCCCAGCGAGCGGCGCTCGCGCCTGCATGCGGTCGAGGCCTTGCTGGCCCTGGCGCTGGATCTCGATGGCGGCCGCTACGCCAGCCTCTACGGCTTTGTGCGCGCGCTGAAGAGCCGCGCCTTGAAGCTGGCCGCACCGGCCGAACCCGAGGCGGTGCAGCTGCTGACCGTGCATGGTGCCAAGGGGCTGGAGGCCCGTGTCGTGTTTCTGATGGACTGCGAGGCCGGGCCGGCCCGCGCCGAGAGCAGCAGCCTGGCGATCGCCTGGCCGGTGCAGGAGTCGGCGCCCAGTGTGGTGGCCTTCCTGGCCTCGGAGAGCCGGCCACCGCCCTCGCTGCAGCCGCTGCTCGACGACGAGCGCGAGCAGCGCCAGCGCGAGGAGTTGAACGCCCTCTATGTCGCGATGACGCGGGCCCGCTCGCGCCTGGTGCTGAGCCGCAGCCCCTCGCAGCGCAAGCCGGCCAACGCCACCTGGTGGAGCCGCCTGCAGCCACTGGCGATGGCCTTGCAGGTGACGGTCGAGGCTGTGGGCGAGTCTGCGGCGGCGGCCGCGCCGTTCCAGCTCAAGACCCTGCCACTGGCGCCGCCGCGCGCCGCAATGCCGGTCGTCGAGATGGGGCAGGGGCCTGCCGTGGTCGACGACAGCGCGGCGCTGGGCGAGGCGCTGCACCGGGTGCTGGAATGGGCCAGCGGCCCGAGCGCGACAGCTCAGCCCTTGCCGCGTCTGCTGGCGGCCGCCGCGCAGATGTATGGCCTGGATGCCAAACGCAGCGAACGGCTGGAGCGCAGCGCGCGGACCATCCTGGACAGCGCCGAGTGCGCGCCCTTCTTCGATGCGCCGGCGCTGCTGTGGGCCGGCAACGAGGTGCCGGTCAGCTGGCAGGGTCAGGACATGCGTCTGGACCGGCTGGTCTGTCGCCATGCCGGCTCCGGACAGGCGCCGATCTGGTGGGTGCTCGACTACAAGCTGCATCCCGCGCCGCAGAACAATCCCGAGTATTTGCAGCAGTTGCAGCGCTATCGCGAGGCCGTGCTGAGGCTGCAGCCGGGCGAACCGGTGCGCACCGCCTTCATCACCGGCCAGGGGCGCTTGGTGGACTGCACCGAGCGGGTCGAGCAGATAAGTCTCGGGGGCGAGTAAAAAACCAGGCTAGAATAGCGGTCTTAGTCGGGGCGTAGCGCAGCCTGGTAGCGCATCTGCTTTGGGAGCAGAGGGTCGCGAGTTCGAATCCCGCCGCCCCGACCAAGATTCATCAGGAAAATCAATGAGTTACAGCAGAAGTGCCGTGACTCATTTTTTTGCCATGTCGATTCTGCGCCTCATGGGTAAACCAAGGGGTAAACCACTGCGAAGCCAAGCTGCCTTGCTTCTGAAGCTCCTTGACCGCCAACGCGCTACAGCGCGTGGTGTGGCCCGGGGCAGATTGCCTCGAGCAGGTGGCCAGGAGCTACCCCGAGTCACTGTCGGGTGCCGAACCGTTGGCCGGCTGCGTAGCCTTCTACGTGGACCGTCTCGCCTGCAGTGTGGTCGGAGTGAAGGTGGAGCCGCAGTCTGGCGTCTTCTATGGCGGCTGGATCGCGCCCGACCTGGCGGGGCCGTTCAAGGGCGGAGCCGGCAGCAGGGATTGGTAGCCAACATGGTCTGTGCCCGGGCGCGCGGAGTGGCTGGGGTAGCGCCGTCCCTTTGTCGCAAATGTCGGCGAGGCTTGCCAGAGCTTAGTGGGGGGGCTGCGTGATCGTGTTTTGTCTTCTCCGTAAGATGCTGCCTGAGGAAGCGTCCTCCACGTTTAGGGGGCTGCGATGCCTCAACGCTTGCGGCGGTCACATGTCAAGACGCATCATGGTCCGGCAACTTCAGGAGCTAGTCCATGTTGGTTTCCGGCAAGAACTGACCCTCTACCGTCACTGATTTCCGTTCAAACCTGACCCACGTATGAACCCTAGCCTGCCGCAAATTGCGGCAGGAGTTATGGAGTGATTGACGTGGCGACACTAAGTGTCATCAGGCGATGGGCCCTGCGTGAGCAGTTGTCCATCCGCGAGATAGCCAAACGAACTGGCCTGTCTCGCAACACCATCAGGAAGTACCTGCGCAGCGGCGACAAGGAACCGTCGTACGCCAAGCGCGAGAGCGTGAGCCGGCTCGATCCGTTCGCGGACAAGCTGGCCCAGTGGCTCAAGACCGAAGCCAGCAAGAACCGCAAGCACCGGCGCACCTTGAAGCAGATGCACGCCGAGCTGATGGAACTCGGCTTCGACGGCTCCTACAACCGCGTGGCCGCGTTCGCGCGAGACTGGGCGCTCAAGCGCCAGGAGGAGCAGAAGACCACCGGCCGTGGCACCTTCGTGCCGCTGGTCTTCGAGCCCGGCGAGGCCTTCCAGTTCGACTGGAGCGAGGACTGGGCGGTGATCGCTGGCGAGCGCACCAAGCTGCAGGTGGCGCACTTCAAGCTCAGCCACAGCCGGGCCTTCTACATCCGGGCCTACCTGCAGACCCACGAGATGCTGTTCGACGCCCACAACCACGCCTTCCGCGTGTTCGGCGGCGTGCCCAGGCGCGGCATCTACGACAACATGAAGACCGCCGTGGACAAGGTCCTGACCGGCAAGGCGCGCGATGTCAACGCGCGCTTCGCCGCGATGGTCAGCCACTACCTCTTCGAGGTCGAGTTCTGCAACCCGGCCTCAGGCTGGGAGAAGGGCCAGATCGAGAAGAACGTGCGCGACGCCCGGCATCGGCTCTGGCAGCCTGTGCCGGCCTTCCCGAACCTCGATGCCTTGAACGCCTGGCTGGAGGAGCGCTGCAAGGCGCTGTGGTCGGAGATCTCGCACGGCAAGCTGCCCGGCACCGTGCACGATGCCTGGCAGGACGAGCGGCGGCTGCTGATGCAACTGCCACGCCCGTTCGACGGCTTCATCGAGCACGCCAAGCGCGTCTCGCCAACTTGCCTGATCACCTTCGAGCGCACGAGGTACAGCGTGCCGGCGTCGTATGCGACCGTGGCCGACGATTTCACGCATGAGTGCGTGGACATCGCCGTGGACTATGGCATCTCAGGGCAGTACGTGACGCGGCTGCAGGACCGGGCTGCAATCTTCAGGGGCTATCCAGCTGCGGTGAGGACCGACAACGGGCCGGAGTTCACCTGCCGGGCCTTCATCGCCTGGGCGCAGGCTCACGGCGTGTGGCACATCCTGATCCAGCCAGGAAGACCTATGCAGAACGGCTACATTGAGAGCTTCAATGGCAAGTTCCGCGACGAGTGCTTGAACGAGCACTGGTTCCAAACGCTGCCACAGGCTCGCTCAGAGATCGCCATCTGGCGCCAGGACTACAACGAGTTGAGGCCGCACAGCAGCCTGTGACGGATACCGCCGGCGGAGTTTGCTCAGCGCCATCGCACCAAGAACGACCCCCACCGGCTTCAAGCAACGAGATCAGGTAATCTTTAAACCGGACTTCCGCCTGATTGGTACGGCGGGAGAGGGCAGGTCACCAAGCCGAAGCTCAGCGTGGGCGAAGCGATTGAGCGTGTGGACGTGGCCATGGTGTCTCCTGACTTGGACGCTAAGGTAGGCCACGCACGGGTTGGGTCGGACCGGCCAATGGTGCGAATAGTTGAAGGACTGCGCCGCGAAGCCGCTAGCAAGCTCCTGCGGCGCTCTCGTAGCCGTGCTGCGTGCGCGAGGCCTGGGCGCCTAGCCCTGAATGGGCGTGGCAGACTTGGCCGGCGCAGCTGCTGACTAGCAGGCTGTTGAAATTCGCCGCATTTGAGACCGGCCCTCACCGATTGAGGGCTGGTCGAA
>NZ_JAQOWX010000063.1:0-33008 GCF_028462495.1 Paucibacter sp. XJ19-41 | reverse complement strand
AGGTCTGGAGTGCGGGTGGCAGCGCGGTGACGCAGGGCTTTGATGCGTGGGGTCAGGTCTTGCAGGCGTCGGGGAGCATTCCGACTTATGGCTACACCGGGCGGGAGCCCGATGCCTCAGGACTGATGTTCTATCGGGCGCGGTACTACCACCCCGGGCTGGGACAGTTCATCAGCCGCGATCCGCTGGGGCTGGCGGCGGGGATAAATCCGTATGCGTATGCGGATGGGAATCCGGTGATGTTCACGGATCCGGAGGGGTTGTTGGCGCGGCAGGTCGGCAATGCAGTGCAGCCGTATTGGGGAGAAACCAAGGACTGGTTCGGCCGCAATGGCACGACATTGCTCGATGGCACCCAGACCGTTCTGGACGTTGCCGGGCTGGTGCCTTTGTTCGGAGAGGCCGCCGACGGTGTCAATGCACTGATTTACCTGGGACGTGGCGATAAGCTCAATGCCGGGTTGTCAGGCGCTGCAATGGTTCCATTTGCGGGCTGGGGCGCAACAGCGACCAAGGTAGGGATCAAGGTAGACAATGCGGTCGATGCGGCAAAGGGTGTAAAGCCGGGTTCATTCTCAGTCGTGGACTGGACGGGCTATCCCGCAAGCGTGCCAAAACCCCAAGGCCCATTCCGACTTCTTGAAGGTGCCGAGTACAACGCTGCACGCGACGCAGCGAATGCAGCGAACAGCAAGATACGACGGGACCAAGGTCTGGTCGGTAAGTCGGTCGACGTACACGAGGTGCACCCGGTGAAATTTGGTGGCAGCCCCACAGATGCGGCCAATAAAATTGTGTTGCCGCGCGACGTTCATCGCCAACAGGTAACTCCGTGGTGGAACCAACTGATGCGCGACATTAAAGGCCCATGACAACCAACTAGATGAGCATGGAAACTGAACTCAAAGACTGGCAGCTGAACGCAGGTGCTACCGACCAGGCGTTGCAGGACGCGATGGAATTGCTGGGCCATTCGCTGCCATCGGACTACTCGCAGTTCCTTCGGGAGCGGAATGGTGGAGAGGGCTTCGTTGGCGACAATTTCCTCATCCTTTGGAAGGCTGAGGAATTGGAAATCTTCAATCGAGAGTACGAAGTTGACCAATATGCACCCGGGCTTCTCCTGTTCGGTTCGAACGGTAGCGGTGAGGCATATGGATTCGACACACGAAGCGTTGCTATGCCCATCGTTCGTGTCCCCTTCATCGGGATGGAGTTGCAATATGCGGAGCCGATCGCCGACAGCTTCACCGACCTCTTCAGACAGTTAGCGAAGTGATTATGCTTGGGAGAGATTCGCCAGGTCTATTCGGCGCGAGTCGGTCGCCAGGCATGGAGTTGCTTGAGATAACTCCTGTCGTTCTGGGTGGAGATCCCGCTGATCCAAAGAACAAGACGTGGTTGACCCGGGAGCAGCATTTCGAAGCTGTGCGATATTGGAATCGGATCATCAGAGAGTTGCGTCAGCAAGCTGGGACTAGCTAGCGTCGAGCTCAGATCTTCCAATTCCCGCTTGAGCGAGAGGCGTTGAAGCCCTTTGTGATCAAGACTTGAATTGACCTAGGTCAGACCAGAAGCTGTTCGGCCGGATCTCAGCCTTGTTGCAAACGCTTGAACGTTCGATCACAAAGACTGGATTGGTTCAGATGAATGGCACTCTTTTCCCCGCTTGGATGCATGGCGCCGTCTGCTTGGTTTTGGCCTACTACGCTGTGCAATTGGGACGAGGCCATTTGGTCTTTCCATTGGAGATCCAGCGTCGGCTTCTGGAAATGTTGCCGATCCTCAAGTCCGGCAAGGTTTGCTACGGCTTTGCGGCATTGTTCGCCGTGCTTGGTGGGCTGTACTTGGCTTCACACCTGGGGCTGCGTCTATAGGAGGCATTTCACACTACGTCTGCAACTGCGATGACATTTCGGCTGATGGTCAACTGGCTCAGGGTCAAATCTCCCATTTCCCGACTGAGTGAGGGGTCTCGAAGTCCTTTGTAATCAAGACTTGATTGCTTTTGACCTGAGTCAGCCTAGCAACTGATNGAAGTCCTTTGTAATCAAGACTTGATTGCTTTTGACCTGAGTCAGCCTAGCAACTGATCGGCAGCCCGGTGACGGCAAGCTGGGACTACCAGTTCGACGCGGCCCACCAGCTCACGCAGGTGCAGCAGAGCATCGCCGGGGCCACCAGCACCCAGGCCCTGCTGCGCCATGATGGCAACGGCAATCTCAGAAAACTCAGCGAAGGCACAGGCGTAACCAGCCTCGGGGGCACCGCCAACGACTGCAGCGGCAGCCAGACCACGAGCTTGAGCTGGGACGGGCTGGACCAACTGGTGGGTCTGGCCCGGCGGGCGGCTGGGCCGCATGACGATGGCGCCGGCCCTCGGGGCACCCGTCAGCCACAGCCGGGACTTCCGTTACGACGCGGTGGGCCGGCTCTCGGCCAACACAAACGCAAGTCGAGACAGGCCGAGTGTTCGGATGCTAGGCCAGGCCACGCCGATCCGGCCTCTTCGAGGCGAGGTCGGTAATGCTCTGTTTGGCCTACTTTTGGCCTACCGAAAACGAGAAAGGCCACCTTTGGCAGCCTAAGTCTTTGATTCATATGGTGCGCCCGGTTGGGATCGAACCAACAACCCCTGCCTTCGGAGGGCAGTACTCTATCCATTGAGCTACGGGCGCAGCGCGTCGCATTCTAGCAGCGCTTGTGGCCCCCAACGCCGAAGGCCGGTGGGGGCTCGCTATAATCTCGCGGTTGTGCTGCCCGCGCCTGAGCGGGGGCCCGATCTACTCCACTGCCCGACGCCAACGAGGATTTCATGAGCGGAACCCAAGACCACGTGCACGACCACGACGCCCAGCACGAAGAGGCGCATGAGGGACCGATCAAGACACCCAAGCAGCTGATCTGGGCCGTGGCGTTTGCCTTTGTTGTGCCGGTGATCGTGATCGTGATGCTGGCCAGCTATGTGACCTCGGACAGCAAGCCGGCCGCCGGCAGCGAGGGTCTGGCGGAGCAGGCGGTGGCCGCCCGCATCCAGCCGGTCGGCGCGATCGAGATCAAGGACCTGTCCGACGCCAGCGCGCTGAAGACCGGCGAGCAGGTCTACCAGGCCCAGTGCGCGGCCTGCCATGGCGCCGGTGTGGCCGGTGCTCCCAAGCTGGCCGATGCTGCCGCCTGGGGCCCGCGCATCAAGACCGGTTTCGACACGCTGCTGACCTCGGCCTTGAAGGGCAAGGGCGCGATGGGTGCTCAGGGCGGCGGCGATCACAGCGACTTCGAGATCGCTCGTGCGGTGGTCTATATGGGCAACCAGGGCGGCGCCAAGTTCGATGAACCGAAGGCCCCGGCCCCGGCCGCGTCCGCCGCGCAGTAATCAAGAACCGGCGGCGCTGGCGCGCCCCGCCAACAACCGGCCTCGGCCGGTTTTTTTGTGCCCGCGCGCGGCTATGCTGGCGGCGTGAAGATATTCCAGGGATGGATTTTGATGGTCCTGCTGGCATGGCAGGCAGCACCGCTGGCCGCACAGCCGGTGGACTGGCGCGTCTGCGTCACCGACATCGTCGTGCCACCCTATCTGCACAACAATCCGCAGCGCCTGGGCGTGGCCGAGCGCCTGTTGATCGATGCCGGCGAGGCGGCCGGCCTGCGGGTCGAGCTGCTGAGGCTGCCGCCGCTGCGCTGCCGCCTGATGCTGGACAGTGCTCAAGTCGAAGCCACGCTGGCCGCGCCGACAGCGCACAACATGGCCGAGCTGGGCTTCCCGATGCGCCATGGCGCCGTTGACCGCACGCGCAGGCTGGCGCATCTGCGCCTGATGTGGGTCAAGCGCGCCGGTCGTGAGCTGGTCTGGGATGGCCGCCAGATGCATGGGGCCGAGCCCGCCGCGCTGACCGTCGGTGCGCGCGCGACGATGCGCTCGGCCACCGAGGCCTTGCAGAGCCAGGGCTTCAAGGTCGACAGCGCCGCCCTCAACACCCGCCAGCTGCTGGGCAAGCTCCTGGCCGGCAGGGTCGACCTTGCTGTCGGCATCGAGGAAGACCTGCGCCACGCGATGCGCGTGGCGGATCTGCAAGACCTGACTCTGCTGCCGCAGCCCTTTCTGGCGGTGGACTACTACGCCGCGCTGGCCCCGGGGCTGCTGCCGGTGCAGCGCGAGCTGGCCGAGCGCTGGTGGGCCGAGACCGCGCGGCTGCGCGAGCTGCCGCCCTATCGACCTGACTGAGCGCTGGCGACCGGTCGGTCGACCACGCCGTGGCGGCGCAGCAGCTCGGCATGGCTGCAGGGCTCGGGCTGCCACAGCCCGGCCTCGACGGCGTCGGCGGCCAGCTCCATGTCCAGGCTGTGCACCAGGCCCAGGCCCAGCTCGGTGCTCAGCAGCAGCCGGTCCTGTTCGTCGAGCCAGACGGCGTCCACCTGGTGGGCCGGCAGCCCGGTGTGGCTGTGGATCTGCGGCGCACCCGTCGGGCCCTTGGTCAGCCGCCAGACCCAAGGCGCGGCCTCCAGCTCGACATAGACGCGCTGCGGCCCGTTCTGGAAGAACCAGGCGCCCTGCTCATCGGCGGCGTAGTTGCGCTCGATGAACTCGCGCAGTTTCTCGTGATTGATGCGGCTGCCCTTGACTTGCGGGAAGGGCCCGGCCGCCTGGATGCGCTCGTCGCGCATATACCAGTCGCCGCGCGCGTCCAGCGCCAGCCAGCCGTAGCAATGGGGGACGTTGGGCCATTTCTTCAGCGCGGCTTCGACGATGGGGTCCATGGACGGCAGTCTAAAGCGCCTGCGCCAGCCAGTCACAGACCTGGCCCGGCATCGCAAGCACATGGCCCGGCGGTGCGCCGGCCGGGAAGCCGACATGGCCGCCCTGGGGTGGCTGCCACAGGGTCACATGGGAGCCGGTGTCGGCCGGGCCGGGCAGGCAGGCGGCCGGCACAAAGGGGTCGTTGAGCGTGTTCAGCACCAGGGCCGGGATGCGGATTTGGCGTAGATGCGGCTTGGCCGAGGCGCGCGACCAGTAGTCTTCGGTGTCGCGAAAACCGTGCAGCGGCGCGGTGAACAGATTGTCGAACTCGTAGAGATCGCGCGCCTGGCGCAGCCGCTCGCCGTCGAACAGACCCGGGTGCTGCTGCAGCTTGCGCAAAGCCTTGGGCACCATGGTGCGCAGGAACATGCGGGTATAGACCAGGCGGTTGAAGCCGCGGCCGATCGCGTGGCCGGAGGCCGCCAGGTCCACCGGCGAGCAAATCGAGCAGACCGCGCGCGCGGTGGCCGCTGCGCTCTGTCCCATCTCCTCGGCCCAGCGCAGCAGGGCATTGCCGCCCAGCGAGACGCCGGCCGCGATCAGCGGCCCGGGGTGGCCGGCCTTGAGCCGGGCCAGCATCCAGCCGATCTCTTCGAAGTCGCCCGAGTGGTAGGCGCGTGGCGCCAGGTTCAGCTCGCCCGAGCAGCCGCGGAAATGCGGCAGCGCGAAGGCCCAGCCGCGCGCGCGGGCGATGGCCGCGAAGGCCTGCACATACTGGCTTTGCGAGCTGCCTTCCAGGCCGTGGAACAGCACCAGCAGGGGCTGGCCGGGGCTGGGCGGCGCGTCGAGAAAATCGACATCGACGAAGTCGCCGTCCGGCGTGATCCAGCGCTCGCGCCGGAACTGCGGCGCCGCGTCTTCGAAGCGGCGCGAGAACAGTGCCGGCCAGATGGTCTGCGCATGGCCGCCGGGCCGCCCCGGCGGCGCCCGGTAGGCGAGCACCATCAATGCAGGGTGGCCGGTTCCTCGACCACTTCCTGGATATCGTGCGCGGTGCCGGGGCTGGCATGGTGGACCACCATGCGCCAGCCCATCGCGGTCTTCAGATAGACATTGGTGGCAATGACCCAGGCGCTTTGCTGGCCCTCGGGGCCCTGCACCTGAACTCTCTCCAGCACCTGGTGGATGGCGGTGTCGCCGGTGTGCAGGCGCCGCACCCGCTCGGGATGGACCGAGATCGCGCCCTGGCCGAACACCGACTCGAAAGCCGCACGAATGGCGCCCAGGCCGACAACGCGCGGGCCGCCGGGGTGCACGCAGGAGACTTCCTCCTCATCGGCCCAGACCTCCATCAGCCGCTCCAGATCGGCGCTTTGCAGCGCCTCGTAGAACTGTTGCTCGGTGTCTTCCGGCGCAGCGAGCAGGGCGGCGGTCTGGGCTTTGGGTCGCATCATGATGGGCCGATTGTAAGAAGCGGGGGCGGCGCCGGCATGTCAAAGGGTTGTCCATGCATCCAAATGCCAGGCCGGCACGTAAGAATGGGGCATGAGCACACCCAACCCCGCATGGAGCGAGCGCAGCCAGGAACTGGCCCAGCTGCTCGCCCGCACCGCCCTGGGCGACCGCCAGGCCTTCGAGGCCCTGTACCGCGCCACCAGCGCCCAGCTGTTCGGTGTGGTGCTGCGCATCAACCATGACCGGGCCCAGGCCGAGGAGGTGCTGCAGGAGGTGTTCGTCAATATCTGGCGCGCCGCCAGCGGCTTCGATGCCCGGCTGGCCCAGCCGCTGACCTGGCTGACCAGCCTGGCCCGCAACCGCGCGATCGACAGCCTGCGCCGGCGCGCCGCCGAGCCGGCCACCGTCAGCCGCTTCCAGGGCCTGGACGATGGCAGCGATGAGGGTGGCGAACGCGATCTGCTGGAGGCCATGCCCAGCGCCGAAGCCGGCCCGCTGGACCTGCTCGACGCCGCCAGCCAGGCCCATGAGCTGCAGCGCTGCATGCAGGCCTTGAGCGGCGAGCAGCGCTCCAGCCTGGCGCTGGCCTATTACCAGGGCTTGTCCCATGCCGAGGTGGCCCAGCAGATGAGCCAGCCGCTGGGCACGGTCAAGAGCTGGGTGCGGCGTGGCCTGCAAAGCCTGCGCAACTGCCTGGACCGCGCGGCCGGCCTGGTCGGCGCCAGCAAGGGAGCGCTCTGATGGACTACAGCCGCCCCGATCTGGCCGAGAAACTGGCCGCCGAATATGCGCTGGGTGTGCTGCGCGGTGGTGCACGGCGGCGCTTCGAGCGCCTGCTGCCGGCCCATCCAGCCCTGCAGGACGCCGTGCAGGCCTGGCAGCAGCGCCTGCAGCCGCTGGCCGCGCCGGTGGCGCCGGTGACGCCGCCGCCCCAGGTCTGGGCTGCGGTGCAGCGCCGCCTGTTCGGCGAGCCCGAGCGCTCGCCGAGCTGGTGGCAGCGCCTGGGCCTGTGGCAGGGCTTTGCCGGCGTGGCCGGCACCGGTGCCCTGGCCCTGGCTCTGCTGCTGGCCCAGCCGCAGCCGGTGCAGCCGCCGCTGGTGATCGTGCTGAACGCGACGCCCGAGGGCGCCGGCTTCGCCAAGGCCGGCTTTGTTGCCAGCGTCAGCGCCGACGGCGGTGCCCTGGTGCTGAAGCCGCTGGGCGAGCTGACGGTGGAACAGGGCCGGGCGCTGGAGCTGTGGGCTGTGCCGGGCAAGGGGGCGCCGCGCTCGCTGGGCCTGGTCTCGACGGCAGCGGCAGCGACGACCGTGCTGCGCGCCCATCTGCTGCAGGACACGGCGGCCTTCGCCGTCAGCCTGGAGCCCAGCGGCGGCTCGCCGACCGGCGCGCCGACCGGACCTATCGTCTCGGCCGGCCACATCTAGTTCTTTTTCTTTGCATCCGATCCTCGCAGGGCTGCGTAAGAGGGGACTCCACCCCCAACCCTTCGAGGAGTTCGCGATGAAAAAGACGTCCCTGCTGCTGCTGCTGCTGCCGGTCGCCCTGCTGGGCGCCTGCGCCTCGACGCCGATGATGACAAGCATGGTCGACAACGCCGCGCTGCCCGAAGCGGTGCGCGCGCCGGCCGGCAGCAAGCAGACGATGTGGACCGTCGGCGCCGGCGAGATCACCTATGAATGCCGCGAGAAGGCGGCCGGCCAGTACGAGTGGGTCTTTGTCACCCCGGTGGCGACGCTGAAGAACGCGGCTGGCGCGGTGGTCGGCAAGTATTACGGCGGCCCGACCTGGGAGGCCAATGACGGCTCCAAGGTCACCGGCAAGCAGCTGGCCGTGGCGCCGAGCACGCCGGGCAATATCCCGCTGCAACTGGTCAAGGCCGACCCGGCCACCCCGGCAGCCAACGGGATGGGCGCGATGCAGGGTGTCAGCCACATCCAGCGCCTGAAGACACAGGGCGGTGTGGCGCCGGCGGCGGCCTGCGGCATGACCAACAAGGGCGAGCGCCGCCAGGTGGCCTATCAGGCCGATTACGTGTTCTACAGCATGTAAGCCCGAGCAGGCGGGGGGCTCAAGCGCCCCGCTTGGCGCTCGCTCAGTGGGCGCCGTGCAGCACTTCGCCGGCCTTGAGCTTGTAAACCGTGCCGCAGTAGGGGCACTTGCCGCCGCCCTCGTGCGTGACGTCGATGAAGACCTTGGGGTGGTTGCTCCACAGCGCCATCTTGGGGTTGGGGCAGGCCACGACGCCGGGGCCTTGCACGTCCTGGGCGGTGACTTCGATGATGGATTTGTTGGTGTCGCTCATGTTCTTTTTCTCTGTCTGATCAGACCAGGCTCAGCCACTCGGCGTACTTGGGGTTGCGGCCGTTGACGATGTCGAAGAAGGCCGTCTGGATCTTCTCGGTGATCGGGCCGCGGCTGCCCGCGCCCAGCTCGATGCGGTCCAGCTCACGGATCGGCGTCACCTCGGCGGCGGTGCCGGTGAAGAAGGCCTCGTCGCAGATATAGACCTCGTCGCGCGTGATGCGTTTCTCGACCAGCTTCAGGCCCAGGTCCTGGCAGATCGCGAAGATGGTGTTGCGGGTGATGCCGTTGAGCGCGCCGGCCGACAGATCGGGCGTGTAGACCACGCCGTTCTTGATCACGAACAGGTTCTCGCCCGCGCCCTCGGAGACAAAGCCCGAGGCGTCCAGCAGCAAGGCCTCGTCATAACCGTCCTCGGTAGCCTCCATATTGGCCAGGATGGAGTTGGTGTAGTTGCTCACCGCTTTGGCTTGCGTCATCGTGATGTTGACGTGGTGGCGGGTGTAGCTGCTGGTCTTGACGCGGATGCCGCGCTTCAGACCCTCCTCGCCGAGGTAGGCGCCCCAGGCCCAGGCGGCGACCATCAGGTGGATCTTGTTGCCCTTGGGGCTGACGCCCAGCTTCTCCGAGCCTATCCAGGTCAGCGGGCGCAGATAGCAGCTCTCCAGCTTGTTCTCGCGCACCACCTGCTTTTGGGCTTCCTCGACCTGCTCAATGCTGAAGGGGATCTTCATGCGCAGGATCTTGGCGCTGTTGAACAGGCGCTCGGTGTGCTCACGCAGGCGGAAGATGGCCGTGCCCTTGTCGGTCTTGTAGGCGCGCACGCCCTCGAAGGCGCCGCAGCCATAGTGCAGGGTATGGCTCAGCACATGGATCTTGGCGTCGCGCCAGTCGACCAGTTGGCCATCCATCCAGATCTTGCCGTCGCGGTCTTCCATGGACATGAGGTGCTCCTTGCGTGGGAAAGCGCGGATTTTAAGCGGGCTCGGCAGGGCGCAGCAGGCGCCACTCGGTGATGCGGCCATCGACCAGCACGATCTCGACCTGGCTGCCGCCCGGATCGGTCCAGACAAAGGTCTCCGGCTCGCTGGCGGTCTTGCGGCCCAGGCTGCGGGCCAGCGGCAGCACCTCCAGCAGGCGCATGCCGACCTTCAGCTTGGCATTGAGCATCACGGCGCTGTCGACATGGCCGATCGGCGCGTCCTTGGCCATGCGCATCACCCGCATCAGCCGGCTGAACTGCATCAGCAGCCAGAACACCACGCCGGTGAGCGCGAAGATCACGCCCTGCCAGCCAAAGAACACGCCGCCCGCCAGCAGCGCCGCCAGCGCCAGAGCCCAACCCAGTTTCTGATTCATGGGGCGGCATCCTAACTCCGGCCGCTCAAGGCCAGAACACGGCCAGCCAGACGCCCACGGCCAACAGCAGGCTCAGCATCACGGCCGCGCTGCCCAGGTCCTTGGCCCGGCCCAGCAGCGGATGGCGCTCCACCGTCACCGCATCGGCCAGGGCCTCGATGGCCGAGTTCAGCAACTCGACCAGCCAGACCTGGACGATGGCCGCCGTCAGCAGCAGGGCCTGCCAGCGGTCCGGCGCCAGCCACCAGGCCAGTGCGATCAGCGGCAGGCCGACCGCCAGCTCCTGGCGAAACGCCGCCTCGTGCCGCCAGGCGGCGCGCAGCCCGGCCCAGGAGTAGCCGGTGGCCCGCCACAGGCGGGCGAGGCCGGAGCGGCTCTTGAAGGCGCTGGTCGGGGTGTTGTCGTCGGGTAGGCTCATGAGGCGGTGTCGGGCTGGGGATGGCCGCAGCATAGGCCGGCTTGCTTAAGCTCAGCTTCATCGGCGCCGGTTGCAATGCGACCGATGCAAAGCCTGTCTCTCCCTTTTTCCCTGTGGCGCCGTTATCGCTTGGCGAGCCTGGCGCTCGGTGCGAACACCTGGCTGGTGCTGGCCGCGCTGTTCTGGACCCTGAGCGCCAACCGCCTGTTCCTGGGCGCGGCCCTGCAGGGGCGCAGCGCGGCCGAGCCGGCCAGCTGGGGCTTTGCGCTGGCGCTGCTGCTGCTGGTGTTTTCGCTGCATCTGCTGCTGCTGGGCCTGCTGGCCACGCGCTGGACGCTCAAGCCGCTGCTGGTGCTGCTGACGCTGGGGACGGCGTTCGCGAGCTATTTCATGCAGGCCTACGGCGTCTTCCTCGACCCGTCGATGCTGCGCAATGTGTGGCGCAGCGATGCGGCCGAGGCCCGCGAGCTGCTGAGCCCGGCGCTGCTGCTGCATCTGCTGCTCTATGCCGGCCTGCCCCTGCTGGTGCTGAGCCGGCTGCGGCTGCGGCCCGAGCCCAGCTGGCTGCGTGCGGCCGGGCGCCGGCTGGCGCTGCTGGGCCTGGCCCTGCTGACGGCGCTGGCCAGCCTGTTCTCGATTTACCAGCCCTTCTCGTCGCTGATGCGCAATAACAAGGAGCTGCGCTACCTGATCACGCCGGCCAACTACCTGTGGTCCGGCGCGGCGGTGGCGATCGGCGAGGCGCGTGGCGCCGCCCACCCGCGCCAGCCGGTGGGTTTGGACGCGGCACCAGGCCCCTCCTGGGCGCAGCGCCGCAAGCCCCTGGTGCTGGTGCTGGTGGTGGGCGAGACCGCACGCGATGCGAACTGGGGGCTGTCGGGCTATGCACGCCAGACCACGCCGGAGCTGGCCCAACTGGGCGTGGCCAATCTGGGGCCGGTGCTGGCCTGCGGCAGCAATACCGAGGTGTCCCTGCCCTGCATGTTCTCGGCGGTGGGGCGGCGCGACTATGACGAGGCCCGCATCCGTGGCCAGGACTCGCTGCTGCATGTGGTGGCCCGTGCCGGCGTGTCCGTGCAGTGGCGCGACAACCAGAGCGGCTGCAAGGGCGTCTGCGCCGGCCTGCCCAGCGAGCAGGTCGATGCGCAGAACGCGCCGGGCCTGTGCGCCGAGGGCCGATGCCTGGACGAAGGCCTGGTGCATGACCTGGGCCAGCGCCTGCAGGCCGCGCAGGGCACCCAGCTGTGGGTGCTGCATATGCTGGGCAATCACGGCCCGGCCTACCACCGCCGCTACCCGCGCGAGTTTGCCCGCTTCCAGCCCGAATGCCGCAGCGATGATCTGCAGCAGTGCACAGCGCAGCAGATCGTCAACGCTTATGACAACGCGCTGCTTTACACGGACCATCTGCTGGCCCGCACGATAGCGCAGCTGAAGGCACAGGCCGACAAGGTCGATTCGCTGCTGATCTATGTCTCCGACCATGGCGAGTCGCTGGGCGAGCACGGCCTGTTCCTGCACGGCCTGCCCTATGCGATCGCGCCCACGGTGCAGACCCGCGTGCCCATGGTGGCCTGGGCCAGCCCGGGCTTTGCCGCCGGCGCCGGCCTGGCGGGCGACTGCCTGCGCCGCGCCCTGCAGCCCCAGGCCCAGCGCCCGGTGAGCCATGACCATCTGTTCCACACCGTGCTGGGCCTGCTCGATGTGCGCAGCCGCGTGCATGAGCCGGCCTGGGACTTGAGCCAGGGCTGCCGATCATGAGGCGCGGTGCCGATGCATGGCTCACCTTGCTCGCGCTGGCAGCCTTATTGCTGTGGGAGCTGCTGGGCTGGGACCTGGGCCTGAGCCGGCTCTACGGCGGTCCCGCCGGCTTTGCCTGGCGCGACGCCTGGCTGACCCGCGATCTGCTGCACGAGGGTGGCCGGCTGCTGGGCCTGGCCGGGCTGGCCCTGCTGGCTTGGCAAGTTGTGCACCCGCCCGCCGATGGGCCGGGGCGGGCCGAGCGCGGCTACTGGCTGGCGGTGATGCTGGCTTGTGCGCTGCTGGTGCCGGCGCTGAAGAGCCTGAGCGACAGCAGCTGCCCCTGGAGCCTGGCCGAGTTCGGCGGCAGCGTCGCCTATGTGCCTCATTGGATGTTGGGCGTGGCCGATGGCGGCCCGGGCCACTGCTTCCCCTCGGGCCATGC
This sequence comes from Paucibacter sp. XJ19-41, assembly GCF_028462495.1. Lineage (NCBI taxonomy): Bacteria > Pseudomonadati > Pseudomonadota > Betaproteobacteria > Burkholderiales > Sphaerotilaceae > Roseateles > Paucibacter sp. XJ19-41. The sequence continues at coordinate 20,555 of NZ_JAQOWX010000063.1, read as the reverse complement.
GGTGTCGGGCTTTGCCTTCTTCGGGCTCTATTTCCAATGGCGCGACCATGACCGGCGGCGTGCGCGCCGCTACCTGGCGGCCACCCTGCTGCTGGGCACGGCCTTTGGCTGGGCCCAGCTCGCGCGCGGCGCGCATTTCGCCAGCCACAGCGCCTGGTCGGCCTGGCTGTGCTGGACCCTGCCGGTGCTGGCCGCGCGCTGGGCGCCGGCCAGGAAGAACCCGGGCACCGAGCTGCCATCGCACGCTCTCCCCATGCGCTGACGGCCCGAGGCCCGGGGGCTTCACAACTTGCTGTCGATCAACGCACCACGGCCAGCGCCTCGCGTGCGCCGGCCTTGTAGGTGTAGAGGGTCAGAGCGCCGTTCTTGATGTCGCCCTTGCTGTCGAAACCGATCGTGCCGGTGACGCCGGGGTAGCCCTCGGTCTTGGCCAGCACCGGCAGGTACTTGGCCGGCTCGGCCGAGCCGGCCTTGACCATGGCCGCGACCAGCACGCCCACCGCGTCGTAGGAGTAGGGCGCATAGACCTGCACCTCCAGCTTGGAATAGGCTTTGAAGCGGGCGCGGAAGTCGTCCATCGCCTTTTTCTGCGTCGCGTCGACGCCGCCGGCCTCGGCGCAGAAGACCTGGCCGTCGGCCATCGTGCCGGCCGCCAGCTTGGGCAGCTCGGCGGTGCAGATGCCGTCGCCGCCGATCAGTTTGATGTTCAGGCCCAGGGCCTTCATCTGGCGCAGCATCGGGCCGGCCACCGCGTCCATGCCGCCGAAGAACACCACATCGGGCTTCTTGGACTTCAGGGTGGTCAGGATGGCGCTGAAGTCGGTGGCCTTGTCATTGGTGAACTCGCGGCCCACGATCTTGCCGCCGCTGGCCTTGGCGCCCTTCTCGAACTCATCGGCCACGCCCTGGCCGTAGGCGGTGCGGTCGTCGATGATGGCGATGGACTGGCCCTTCAGCTCCTTGACCGCATAGCGGCCCAGGGTGCCGCCCAGATGCACATCGTCGGCGACCACGCGGAAGGCGGTCTTGTAGCCGTTGCGGGTGAATTTGGGGTTGGTCGACGAGGGGCTGATCTGCGGAATGCCGGCATCGGCATAGACCTTGGACGCCGGAATCGTGGTGCCCGAGTTCAGATGGCCCACAACGCCGTTGACCTTGGCGTCGGCCAGCTTCTGCGCGGCCTGCGTGCCCTGCTTGGGATCGCCGGCATCGTCCTCGCCCATCAGCTCCAGCCGCACCTTCTTGCCGCCGATCACGACGCCCTTGGCATTGAGCTCCTGGATCGCCAGGCGGGCGCCCAGTTCGTTGTCCTTGCCCAGATGGGCGATGGGGCCGCTGGTCGGGCCGACATGGCCGATCTTGACGACCTGCTCCTGGGCCAGCACGGTGCCGCAGCAGAGTGCCAGCACGGCGGCGGCGATGGTGTGATGAGGACGTTGGGTTTGCATGGTGGGTGTGCTCCGGTTGAGAGTAAGCCGCTGCAGGCTCAGGGTGTGGGCAGGGAAAGAAGCCAGCGCGCCGCCTGCTCGGCCTGGGCCGGGCTGAGCTGCGTGTTGGCCGGCATGCGCGCGGTGCCCCAGATGCCGCTGCTGCCTTCGAGAATGCTTTGCTTCAGATGGGCCAGCGCGCCGGGCTGGCCCCGGTAGCGCTCGGCGATGCGCAGAAAAGGCGGTCCCGCCAGCGGCTCGCTGAGCGTGTGGCACAGCACGCAGCTGTCGGCCCAGGCCGGCGGCTCCATCGCGGCAGCCGCGGCCGGCAGGGCCAGTGCGAGCAGGCAGGACCGCAGGGCCATCATTTCTTGGCCGGCAGGTCGAAGACCGGCGCGCCCAGCAGCGGGCTGGAGATCGCGTAGCCGCCGTGGTTGGTGAAGACCCAGATCAGCTTGCGGTCCCATTCGATGAAGACGCCATGGGTCTGGTCGCCGAAGTGCTGGTTCATCTTCGGGTCCACCGTCGGCGGCACGAAGTAGCCGGCGATCTTGGGCGCGGCGGGGTTGCTGACGTCAAAGATCTGGGCGCCGGCGTTGTAGAAGGCGTAGACCAGGTACCGGTCGCTGGGCGTGCCCGGCTGGTGCCAGTAGCCGCTGCGCTTGGGGCCGAAGCTGCCGCGGCGCTGGCAGTAGTCGGTGAAGGCCGCGCCCTTGGGCGGTGTGGGCCGCGGCAGCGTCGCGATCACCTTGGGGCTGGCCGGGTTCTTGACGTCGATCGCGTAGATGTCCTTGTAGGGCTCGTAGCAGTCTTCGTTGAGCGGGTAGCCGCTGTAGTAGACGACGCCGCTCTTCTCGACCTTGCTGACATCGATGTTGTCACCCTCGGTGCCGGCCTGGCTGACCGGCATGTCGAGCTTGCCGACGCGCGTCAGCTTGGCCGGGTTGGAGACGTCGATCACATGGAAGCCCATGCCGCCCATCGCCGCATAGCCGTACTTGCCACCCTTCTCGGGATCCTTGGGGATGAACAGCGGCATGCGTGCGCCCATCCACGCAGTCTTCTTGCCGACGCGCGGGTTCTTCTTGTATTCCTCTTCCTCGCCGGCGCGCGAGCCCGGCACCCACCAGGTCGACAGGCGCTTCGGTGCGCGCGGGTCGCTCAGATCGAAGGCCATCTGGGCCTGGTTGTAGAGGAAGTTGGCGTATTCCTGGTTGGCGAACGAGTCGTCCGGCGCTCCCGAGACGAACAGGTATTTGCCGCCCCAGTAGACGGGGATGTCGCCGCAGCCCGAGCCCTGCTGCGGGAACTTGTCGGCGCTGCTGCCGGCGTCCAGCGGCAGCTCGGAGAGCTTCTTCCACTGGGCCGGGTCGGGGCCGTCCAGCTCGAAGACGCGGAAGCCGCGCAGGATGGGTTGCTTGCGGATGGTGTCTATCTTGTCCTGCTGCTCCGGCTTGTACTTGTTCTCGAGGATGCCGAAGCGCGTCACTTCGTAGCACTGCACGGCCACATGCTTGCCGAGCTTCTCGTTGAACTGGATGGTCAGCGGGCCGAACGGGTGCTCGCTGCTGCCCCAGCCCCATTTCTTCTGCGCGATCAGCTGGGCCTTGCGCGGGTCGGTGATGTCGAAGACCTTGTAGAAGGACTTCTCGTGGATGACCATGTAGCGGCGGCCGTTCATGTCCACCGTGGTCTGCCAGCTGTGATACGGGCTGCCCAGCATCTCCGGGTGCAGGGCCTCGACCTTGGTGTTGTGCAGATAGCTGCTCTGGTCCAGATGGTCCAGGCTGCCCTTGAAGGGATGGGTGCCGCCGATGCTGGGGGTCTCGGCCGGGTGCTTGTAGACGCCGGTGGCCGGGTCAAGGCCGTAGCTGGCGGGGTCAGGTTTTGCAGGTTCCCCGGCGATGCCCTTGGCGGACTCGGGGTTCTCCTTGACCGGCAGCTTGGGCGTGCCGGCGGCCGGCGCGACGATGGTCTGCGCCAGCGCCTGCTGCGCCAGGCCAGCGCTGATCAGCAGCGCGATGAGTTTGAGTTTCATGACGGGATCTCCTCGATCAGAATTTGTGGCGCAGGCCCAGCTGCAGGCCGCGCGGGTTTTCGTTGGACAGCGGGTTGGCGTGGTTGAAGCTCACCGGGAAGCGCATGTCCGAGTCGCGCGCATGCTTGACCGCGCCGACGATGGCGTAGAGGTCGGTGCGCTTGGAGAAGCCGTAGAGATAGCCGGCCACCCAGCTGGTGGCGTCGGACAGCGCGGCGTCGAGCTTGTCGTTCTTGCGCACGACGCTGGCGAACACGCGCTGCTGGGCGTTGAACTCGTAGCGCAGGCCCAGCTGCAGGTCCTGGCCCTTGGATGTGAAGTCCGCATAGGGCGGGTAGGCGTAATAGCCGTTGTAGCGGTGGTAGAGAAAGGTCAGGTCCAGCGCGCTGCTGACGCTGTAGACGCCGCCCAGGTAGTAGTCGCGCGAGCGTCGCATCTGCTTGGCGTCGGACAGATCGCGGCGGTGCTGCTGGTCGACCGCGGCCATCAGGTAGAGATCGCCGGCGAAATAGTCGAGGGCGGCGCTGCGCACCTGGGCGTCCTTGCTGCCGTCTTCGCGGCCGGCGGTGGCGGCCAGCCGGGCCTGGAAGTTGGCGATGCGCGGCGTCGTGTAGAACAGGCCGTTGCTCTCGCGCCAGGGTGCGTAGTACAGCATGGTGTTGCTGATCGGGCTGTAGTCGCCCGAGTAGGTCGGGTCGATATAGCCATACATCTCGGCCGAGGGCAGATCGCGGCGGCCGGCGCTGAGCTCGCCCCAGTCCTTGGAGCCGATCTGCGCATAGGTGTGGCGCGGCGAGCCCTGCTGGCCGCTGTCGGCCTTCAAGGTGATCTCGTGCACGGCCGTGACCTTGAGGCCGCCGCCCAGGTCTTCCTGCGCCTTGAACTGCAGTCGCGAGGTGTTCAGGCCGCCGGAGCTGAGGCCTTTGATGGATTTGCCGCCGGACTTGGCGTGCTCCATATTGATGTCGACGAAGCCGGACAGCGTCACCTGGGCCAGCGCCGGGCCGGCGGCCAGCGCGGCGGCCAGCGGCCACACACTCTTCTTGATACTTCTCTTCTTCAACTTCATCTTCATGGGAAGCTCCTGGACGGGGTAGGTAAGAGGAGGCGCAGGGAGAGTGCGGGGAGGGAGGGAAACGGAAAAACTCAGGTCACTGCCTTCTTGGCCTGGTGCTCGGGCAGCGCCCATTCGCGCCGGGCCATCACGGTCTGCAGCGCGGTCACCGCGTCCCAGACATCGGCGTGGCTGAGGTAGAGCGCGGCAAAGCCGAAGCGCAGGATGTCGGGGGCGCGGAAGTCGCCGATCACGCCGCGCGCGATCAGGGCTTGGACGATGGCGTAGCCCTGCTCATGGGTCAGCGAGACCTGGCTGCCGCGCAGTGCCGGGTCGCGCGGCGTCGCCAGGCCGAAGCCCTGGCCGGCCAGCTGCTGGTCGACCAGCGCGATGAAGGTTTCGGTCAGCGACAGGCTCTTGGCGCGCAGCAGCTGCAGGTCCACGCCGTCAAAGGCCGTCAGCGCCGCCTCCAGCGAGATCAGGCCCAGCTGCGGCGCGGTGCCGACCAGCATGCGGTCCATGCCGGCGCCTGGCGCATAGGTCTGGCCAAAGGCGAAGGGCTTGGCATGGCCATGCCAGCCGGTCAGCGGCTGCTGCACGGCGGCCTGGTGGCGCCGCGCGACGAACACAAAGGCCGGCGCACCGGGGCCGCCGTTCAGGTATTTGTAGCCGCAGCCCACCGCGAAGTCCGCCTCGCAGGCGTTCAGCTCGCAAGGCATCGCGCCGGCCGTGTGGCACAGGTCCCAGACCACCAGCGCGCCGACCTCGTGGGCGCGCCGCGTGATGGCCGCCATGTCGTAGACCTGGCCGCTCTTGTAGTTGACATGGGTCAGCGAGGCGATGGCCACGTCCTGGCCGTACTGGTCCAGCGCGGCCAGCACCGCATCGGCGTCGACGGCGCGAAACTCCGCCCCCATCAGCTCGGCCACGCCGCCGGCCACATAGGCGTCGGTCGGGAAGTTGGCGTTCTCGCCCAGGATGATCTTGCGGCCGGGCCGCAGGCGCAGCGCCGCGACCAGCACCTTGAAGAGGTTGACCGAGGTCGAGTCGGCCATGATGACCTCGTCGGCCGCCGCGCCGATCAGCGCCGCCACCTGGCCACCGACCCGCTGCGGCGCCGGATACCAGTCGGCATCGTTCCAGGAGCGGATCAGGCCCACGGCCCATTCCTGCTCGATCGCGCGCTGCATGCGCGCCGGCACCGCGCGCGGCATCGCGCCCAGCGAGTTGCCGTCCAGATAGATCACGCCCTCGGGCAGTGCGAAGCGCGCGCGGCAGGCGGCCAGCGGATCACGGGCGTCGAGGGCCTGGCAGTCGGCGCGGGTCAGCGCGCGGGTGGCAACAGAGGGCAGGGCAGAGTTCATATGAGCTGGAATGCTGTATTTGCATTCGTGTTTATGTATACAACAAGGCCAGTCTATGCATTGCACGTCTTGTTTATCACCCTGCTAACCCTACCCATGCTTGTTTGGGGCAAATTGATCCCGTAAGCTGGCTTCAGGAGATTTTTTTATGCAAGTAGAGATCGACCCGACCGACCGACTGTTGCTGCAAGCCCTGCAGGCCAATGCCCGGCTGACCACCTCTGAGCTGGCGCAGCAGACCCAGCTCTCGCAATCGCCCTGCTGGCGCCGCATCAAGCGGCTCGAAGATGCCGGCCTGATCGCCGGCTATCACGCGCGGCTGGACCGGCGCGCGCTGGGCTATGGGGTGATGGCCTTCGTGACCATCAGCATCGAGGGCCAGGACGAGGGCCACTCGCTGGACTTCGAGCGCGCGGTGCGCGACATCCCCGAGGTCGTGATGTGCCACGGCGTCTCCGGCCCCGAGGACTTTGTGCTGGTGGTCGTGGCCCAGGACCTGGATGCCTACTCGGCGCTGATGCAGCACAAGCTGCGCCGACTGCCGGGCGTCAAGATGGTCAGGACCAGCTTCTCGCTGCAGGAGGTCAAGGGGCTGGATGGGCTGCCGATTCCTGCTTGAGCTGCGGGGCGGGTGCCGGGAGCAGCGGGTGAGCGACTCTGCTCCTGCCCGGGCCTGAGGCCCGGGCAGGAGCGGTGCAGGACACCCAGGCGGCCTGATCCAGCGCCAACCCCATCACCTCACAGCAACTGGCAGGCCGTATCGAAGTCGAGGCGCGGATGCCTTGGAAACAGGCCCGCCGCATCCCCATAGCCCAGGCAGCAGATGAAGTTCACCACCACCTCGCCGCCGAAGAACTCGCGGTTGACGCCGGCCGCATCGAAGCCCGACATCGGCCCGCAGTCCAGCCCCAGCGCGCGCGCCGCCAGCATCAGGTAGGCGCCTTGCAGGCTGCTGTTGCGAAAGGCGGTGGCCTCGGCCAGCGCCGGGTTGGCTGCGAACGGCGCGGCGGCGTCCGGGTTGTGCGGGAACAGCTGGGGCAGCCGCTCGTGAAAGCGCTTGTCGTAGGCTATCAGCACGCTCACCGGTGCCGCCTGCACCTTGGCCTGGTTGCCCGGCGCCATCAACGGCACCAGCCGAGCCTTGGCCGCCGCGCTGTGGACGAAGACCAGGCGGGCCGGCGAGCCGTTGGAGCTGGTGGGCCCCAGCTTCATCAGCTCGTAAAGCTCATGCAGCTGGGCTGCACTGACCGGCTTGTCCAGCCAGGCGTTGTGGCTGCGCGCGCTGCGGAACAGCAAGTCCAGTGCGGCGTCATCGAGTCTTGGCATCAGCAGTCCTCCAGCAAGCAGGCGGTGGCGGTGATTTCAACACGCATGTCCGGATGCGGCAGCTGGTGCACCGCCACCGTGGTGCGGGCCGGGCCGCTGAGGTCGGGGAAGAACTCGGCGTAGGCGGCGTTGTAGGCGGCGAAGTCGGCCATGTCGACCAGATAGCAGCTCAGGCTGACGCAGTGAGAGAGATCGGCGCCTTCGGCCGCCAGTGCCGCGCGGATCTTCTCGATCACCAGCCGGGTCTGGCGGGCCGCATCGCCGGGCACCGAGCCGTCGGCCTGGCGTGCGCTCATGCCCGAGACGAAGAGCCAGGGGCCGCGCCGCCGCAGCGCCGGATAGTTGCCCAGCGGCGCGATGCCGGCGCCGGCGCTCACAGCTTGAAGCCGGCCTCGGCCAGCTCGGCATGCAGGGCCTGCGCGGCCTCGGGCGCCAGGCCTACCAGCGGCGCACGCACACGGCGCCAGCCCGGCTCGCCCAGGCCCTCGGCCAGCACCTCCTTCAGCGCGGCAATCATCGGCCGGGCCTGGGCGATCTGGCGCACCCTGTCGACACCGGCCTGCAAGACCTGACCCTCGGGGCCGTCCCACTGCGTGACCAGCCGGCTGATCGGCCCCGGGTTGATATTGACCGTGGCCGAGATGCAGCCGCGCGCGCCCAGCGGCCGGGTGCGCGAGATGAAGCTCTCTGAGGCCGGGAAAATCGCCAGCTCGGGGAAGCGCTCCAGCATCGTGCGCAGATTGTCCCAGTCGCCCGAGCTGTCCTTGATGCCGACGACGATGCCGGGAAAGTCGCGCAGCAGGCGCTCGATCACGCCATGGCTGATCGGCACGCCCGATAGCGCGGGGATGTGATACAGGTACAGGCGCAGGCGCGGATCGGCGATGCGTGCGATCACCTCGGCGTAGAAGGCGTAAAGGCCATCGTCGCTGATGCCTTTGTAGAAGAAGGGCGGCAGCATCAGCACGCCGGCGCAGCCGCGCTGCACCGCATGGCGCGACAGCTGGGCGGCTTCGGGGGCCGAGCAGGCGCCGGTGCCGGGCAGCATGCGGGCCGGCGGCAGGCCGGCATCGATCAGCGCGTCCAGCAAGGCCATGCGTTCGAGGGCGCTCATCGAGTTGGCCTCGCTATTGGTGCCGAAGGGCGCCAACCCCGCGCCCTGCGCCAGCAGCCAGCGGCAATGGGCGATGAAGCGGTCCACATCGGGCCGGCCATCGGACAGGAAAGGGGTGACGACGGGCGCGAACGCGCCGGTCAGGACATCGTTGACCATGGGCAGAACTCCAGCAGAAAGAAGGGAAGAGTGGGCGGGCGCCGGCTAGGGGCTCAGGCCGCGCGCGAAGCTCAAGAGGCGCTGGCCGAAGCCGTCGTCGCCGATGCCGCTGTCGAGATGGGCGACGATGGAGGTATGGTTGTGCTCGGGCACCCAGACCAGCTGCGGGCTGCGGCCCTGCGCGAGGCCGACGCGGTGGGCGAACTCCATCGCATAGACATCGAGCCAGGGGTTCTCGTGCTGGGCCACCGCCAGCAGCAGCGGCACTTGCAGATGCGCGGCATGGCTGACCGGCGAATCGGCCTCGTAGCGACTCTCGTCCGTGCCGAAATAGGCGCGCACGCCGGCCGCGTTCGGGTTGTCGGCGCGCTGATCGGCGCGCAGCCGCGCGCTTATCAGCACCGCGCCGGCGATATGCGTCATCAGGGGGCCGGCCAGCGGCTGCAGGCGCGGGTCGGCGAGCAGGCTGGCCACATGGGCGCCGCCGGCCGAATGGCCGATCAGCAGCATGCGCCGCGCGTCGCCGCCAAAGCCGGCCGCGTTGGCGCGCAGCCAGTCCAGCGCCAGGGCCAGGTCTTGCGCGCCGGCCGGGAACGGCGCCTCGGGCGCCAGCCGGTATTCGATATTGACGCCGACAAAGCCGTGGCGCGCGAAGAAGCGCGCCACATTGCCATAGACCTGCGCATTGCTGTCCTTCTGCCCGCGCAGGAAAGCGCCGCCGTGGACGAAGACCATGATGGGCAGGCGCGCGTCGGCGCTGCGGGCCTCGCGGCCCTGATAGATGTCGAGGCGCTGGCGGCCATGCGCGCCGTAGGCGATGTCGCGCGTGACTTCCAGCCCCGGCAGCGGGTTCGCGGCCAGCAGCGGCGTATAGGCCTCGACGATCTGGGCGCGGTGCTTGTTGATGTCCTCGGCCCAGCGCGGGCCGATCTCGCGCAGCAGCTGCTTGAGCATGATCAGTAGACGCCCATCAACTGCGACAGCTCGGCCATGTACTCGGCATAGCGGGGATGGGCTTTGATCGTCTCGGGCCGGCGCGGGCGCGGCAGATCGATGGTGACCTCGCGCACCACCTTGCCCGGCCGGCCCGACATCACCAGCACCCGGTCCGACAGGAACACCGCCTCGGAGATGCTGTGCGTCACCAGCAGCACGGTCTGACGCTGCTCCTGCCAGATGCGCAGCAGCTCGACATTGAGCTTGTCGCGGGTCAGCGCATCGAGCGCGCCGAAGGGCTCGTCCATCAGCAGGATCTGCGGGTCCAGCGCGAGGATCTGGCCGATGGCGGCGCGCTGGCGCATGCCGCCGCTGAGCTGGTGCGGGTGGTTGTTCTCGAAGCCCTTGAGCCCCAGCATCGCGATCAGCTCGGCGATCTTGGGCGCGGCCTGGGCCTCGGGGATCTTGCGCAGCTTGGCGCCCAGCGCGATGTTCTGGCCGACGGTCAGCCAGGGCAGCATATTGCTGCTCTGGAACACCACGCCGATCTCGGGGCTGGGCCCCTTGACCGGCCGCTGGTTCACCAGCACCTCGCCGCCCTCGTAAGGCGTCAGCCCGGCGACGATACGCAGCAGCGTGCTCTTGCCGCAGCCGCTGGGGCCGAGGATTGAGACGAACTCATGGGGCCGGATCTCCAGATCCACCGCCTCCAGCGCCTTGACCTCGTGCTTGCCGGCAAAGGTCTTCAGCACCGCGCGTGCGCTTATCGCAGGCAGGCTCGGTACGGCCACCGGCTTGGGAAGGACTTGATGCAACATCAGGGCTCACCTTAGAAAGAGATGCCACGCCACCAGACGGCCTTGGCCAGGCGTTCGACCGCCGCATACAGCAGCACGGCCAGCGCGGTGATGGTCAGGATGGCGGCAAACATCAGATCGGTCTGTGCATTCGCGGTGGCCATGGTCATCAGATGGCCCAGGCCTTGCTCGGCGCCGATGAACTCGCCGACGATGGCGCCGATCACGGCCAGCGGCATCGCGATCTTGATGCCGTCGACAAAGGCCGGCAGCGCCGCCGGCACCTGCAGCCGCCAGAAGGTGTCCAGGCGCGAGGCACCCAGCGCGCGGAAATGCTCGTCCAGATTGATGGCCACGTTCTGCATGCCGCCCAAGGTCGCGATCACGATGGGGAAGAAGGCAAACAAAAACGTGGCCGCCACCTTGGAACCGAAGCCATAGCCGAACCAGACGATCATCAGCGGCGCCAGCGCGATCTTGGGCATGCTTTGCAGCGCGGTGATCAGCGGATAGAGGGTGCGGCGGGCAAAGCCGCTCAGATGGATCAGCACGCCCAGCAGCACGCCACCCAGCACTGCGGCCGCAAAGCCCACCAGCACCTCCAGCAGCGTCACCCAGGTGTTTTCCAGCAAGGCGCTGCGGGCATTCCAGCCGGCCAGTAGCACATCGGACAGCGGCGGCAGCAGGTAGCGGCGTATCCCCAGCCAGCCGACGCCGAACTCCCACAACAGTGCCAGCAAGCCCCAGAACGCCAGCGTCTCCAGCCAGCGCTTCAGCATCGCGTTCATCAGGGCTGACCCTCTTCACCGGTCTTGTCGGTCTTGGCGTCGCCCTGCTTGGCTGCGACCACGGCGGCCGGCGGCGGCACGACAAAGCGCTCGAAGCGGAATTGATCGAACGATTCGATATTGCGCTCCCAGACCCTGGCCTCGTAGGGCCGCTCGGCCGTGATCTGGGTCATCTCGCAATAGAGCTCGACGTTGTTGCCGTCCGGGTCCTTGAAGACCAGGAACAGGTTCTCGCCGGGCCCGTGCTTGCCGATGCCGCGCACGATCTCGACGCCATGGGCCTGCAGCACGGCCACAGAGCGCTCCATCTCGGCCATATCGTCGACCAGATAGGAGAAATGCTCGACCCCGGGGCGGTCGTAGCGCGGCAGATCGTTCAGCGCCGCCGAGTCCTTGGGAATCTGCGACAACGCCAGGTCGTGGTGGTCGCTGCTGGCGCGCAGAAACACCATCTGGTCGCTGATCCAGTCCGACACGGTCAGCCCCATCACCTCGGTGTAGAAGCGCACCGAGGCGTGGATGTCGCGCACCATCAGCACGATATGGCCGAGGCGGCGCGGTCTCAGGCTTGCTCTTGTCTCCATGCTTGTCTGCTCCTGCTTGGGTCTGCGCGCTTCAGTCGCCGATGACGAAGCGGTTGGTGTAGATCTCGGCGCCGCGTACGGCGGCCGTCACATTGAAGGCCTTCTTCGCGAACTCCACCGTGCCATGCATACGGTCGGCGCGGATATAGCCGGGCTTCTTGTTGTCGGCCGCCGGGTCGCTGATGATGGCCGTGGTTTCCTTGATCTGCTGCAGCAGGATGTCGCGGTTCAGCAGCTTGTTGCCGGCGACGATCAGGTCGGCCGCCTCCTCGGGGTTCTTGCGCATCAGCTCATAGCCGCGGTAGGTGGCCTTGACGAAGCGCCGGACCAGATCCGGATTGCTCTCGATCAGCTTCTCGCTGGTGACGAGGCCGTTGCCGTAGATGTTCAGATTGAAGTCGCGGTAGGGCAGGGCGCCGAGCTTCTTGCCCTCGCGCGCCACCAGCGATTCCAGCAGCGGCTTGTTGGCGCCCTCCCAGCATTCGGCCAGGTCGATCTTGCCCTGCAGGAAGGAGGGGTTGATCACGGTGGGGTCCAGGCGCAGCAGCTTCAGATGGTCGGCCGGCAGGCCGTTGGCGGCCAGCCAGGCCGGCACGATGTTCTGCAAGGGCGAGGCCGCGCCGCCGCCCAGGCTCAGGCCCTTCAGATCGGCCATGCTGCGCAGCGGCTTGCGCTTGCCGTCCTGCAAATAGCACAGCGCCGCCGGCCACACCGTGTTGATCGCGCCCACCATCACGGTCTTGCCGCCGTTGGCGCGGTTCAGCATCACGCTGATCGGGTCGCCGTAGCCGAACTCGAACAGGCCCTGGTCGATCTCGTTGACGGTGCGCTGGCCGCCGTAGCCGCGCTGGGCCTGCACCTCGAGGCCGGCCTCGGCGTAATAGCCCTTGGCGGCGGCCACCAGCACGCCGCCGGTGCTGCCCTGGGGCAGCCAGGCCAGGTTGAACTTGACCTTGTCTTGCGCAAGCGCGCTGCCTGCAGCGCAGGCCAGCGCGAGGGCGAGGCCGCGCAGGACGGTGATGGAAGAGGGCATGGGGCTTCCTTGGCTGGGGTGGGAGGTTCAGAGCGCGGCCGCGACGACGCGGTTGCGCAGGGTGCCGATCTGCTCGATGCTGGCCGTCATCACATCGCCGGGCTGCAGAAACCTGCCCTGGCCCATGCCGACGCCGGTGGGCGTGCCGGTGGCGATCAGGTCGCCGGGGCGCAAGGTCAGCATCGACGACAGATAGGCGATCTGCTCGGCGATATTGAAGATCATGCCCTCGGCCGTGTCGTTCTGCATCAGCTCGTCGTTGACCGCCAGCCGCATGCGCAGCTTCTGCGGCTCGGCGATGCATTGTGCCGGCACCACCCAGGGCCCCATTGGACCGAAGGTGTCGAAGCTCTTGCCGCGGAACCAGTCGTGGGTGAAGGGATAGTCGCTGCGGCGATTCAGGTCGCGCGCGCTGATGTCGTTGAACACCGTGTAGCCGGCGATCACCTCATGGGCCTGCTCGACCGAGACATGGCGGCAGCTGCGGCCGATGATCACGCCCAGCTCCACCTCCCAGTCGAGCTTGTGCGTCGTGGCCGGCTTGACCACATCCTCCTCGGTGGCGATCACGCTGCTCTCGGCCTTCATGAAGCAGTACGGCGCGCTCTCGCTGCGCGCGATCAGCTGGGTGCCCATCTCGGCCGCATGCTCGTAGTAGTTGGACGCGGCGCCGAAGATGCGGCCCGGCTGGTAGGGCACCAGCAGCTTGTAGCTGCCCGGGGTCAGCGGCCGGGCGCGGCCGGCGGCGCGCTCGGCATGCAGGCGCCGCGCCAGCGCATCGACTGCGGCACGCTGCTGCTCCCACTGCGTGATCACATGCTGGCTGCCCAGCAGCAGCGGGTTGGCCTCGGCGCCCAGCGCGGCGGCGTCATAGAGCTGCTCGTCCAGCACCAGGGCGGCGCGTGGGCCGGCGCCCTGCTCATAGGAGGCGATGGCGTACCAGTTGTTGTGCATCGGTCGTGGTCCTCGGTTTGTTGTTGTGAATACAATATCATTTGCATGTATACATAACAAGCAATTCAAGCGACGACTTCGGGAAGTCACCTACATGAAAGCGATGCGATGACCATGAACGATGCCCAGCCTGACCGCGAGCCGCTGCTGGTCCTGATCCCCCTGCAGCCCGAGGCGCTGGCGGCGCTGGACGCGCGCTATGCGCTGATCTACGAGCCGGCCGGCCTGCGCGATACCGAGGCCCTCGACACACTGCGGGCGCGCCTGGGCGAGGCGCGGCTGGGCCGGCTGCGCGCAGTGCTCAGCAATGGCAGCACCGGCCTGAGCGCGGCCGCGATGGCGCGGCTGCCGGCGCTGGGCCTGGTCGCCAGCTTCGGCGCCGGCTACGAGAACATTGACCTGGCGGCGGCGCGCGCGCGCGGCATCGCGGTCACGCATGCGCCGGGTGTCAACAACGCCACCGTGGCCGACCATGCGCTGGGCCTGATGCTGGCGCTGGCGCGCGGCTTCGTCGGGCTCGATGCGGCCGTCAAGCGCGGCGACTGGGAGGCCAGCCGCGCCGCCCGCCCGACCCTGAACGGCGCCCGCCTGGGCCTGCTAGGCCTGGGCCATATCGGCCAGCAGATCGCGCGCCGCGCCGAAGCCTTTGACATGCAGATCGCCTACACCGCGCGAACGCCGCGCGCCGAGCTGCCCTATCGCCATGTGGCCGCGCTGACCACCCTGGCCGCCGAGTCCGACTTCCTGGTGCTGGCCTGTCCCGGCGGCCCGGCCACCCGCCATCTGGTCGGTCGCGAGGTCTTGCGCGCGCTCGGGCCGGCCGGCTATCTGGTCAATATCGCGCGCGGCTCGGTGCTCGACACGGCCGCGCTGATCGCGGCGCTGGAGGCCGGCGAGATCGCCGGCGCCGGGCTCGATGTGCTGGAGAGCGAGCCCGCCGTGCCGGCCGCGCTGGCCGCCTCGCCCCGGGTGCTGCTGACCCCCCATGTCTCGGGCCGCTCGCCGGCCGCCCAGCGTGCCCAGGTGGAGAACGCGATCGCAAATCTGCAAGGCTTCTTTGCCGGCAGCGGGCCGCTGACGGAGGTCGCTGCCGTCTAGATTTGCCGCCCGGCCCAGGCCGGGCGTAGCATGCTCCAGCGGCCGCCGGTGGCCGCCGCCGGCAGCGCCGCAGAACGGCGTGGCAGCAAGGGAGCTCGCGATGTACGAGAAAAAAGATGTCCCGCAGGAATATATGGAGCGCTGGCAGCAGTCGGCCGATCTGGTGGCGGCCGCGGTGCAGGTGCCGGCCGCGCTGGTGATGCGGGTCTGGCCCGAGCAGATCGAGGTGCTGATCTCCAGCCTCGGCGATGACAATCCCTACGAGGAGCATGAGAAGGCCGATCTCGGCACCGGGCTTTACTGCGAGACGGTGATGGCCACGCGCGAATCGCTGCGGGTGCCCAATGCCTTGCAGGATCCGGCATGGATGAACAACCCGGACATCAAGCTGAACATGATCAGCTATCTGGGCGTTCCGCTGGTCTGGCCCGATGACAGCATCTTCGGCACCGTCTGCGTGCTGGACCGCAAGACGCGCGACTTCATGCCGCCGTCCGAGCAGCTGCTGCGCGGGCTGAAGCAGCTGATCGAGGGCGACTTCCGGGTCATCTGCAAGCTGGAGCGCGAGGCCCAGAACGAGGCGCGGCTGCAGGCCTTCGAGGCCGATGTGCGGCGGCTTTGCCCGCACTGAGTGATGGACCTCGATAGCGGCAGCCCGCAGCCGCACCAGGTCCCTGGCCTGTATCTGCGCAAATGGCAGCGCCTGGTCGATCTGCTGGCCGAGGTGTATGCGGCCGATGCCGCACTGATCAGCTGCGTCGGCCCGGCGGGCCTGCGGGTGCAAGTCGCCAGTCGCTCGGACGCTCCGCTGTTCGAGGCCGGCGACGAACGGCTGTTGCCGGCCGAGGCCTATTGCGCGGCGGTGGTCGCCGGGCGCGCCGCGCTGACGGTGGATGATGCGGAGCAGGACCCGCTGTGGCGGCCGCGGCTGGCTGCCAACGGCCAGATGCGGGCCTATATGGGCGTGCCCCTGCTGTGGCCGGACAAGACGGTGTACGGCACGCTGTGCGTGCTGGCGCGCGAGGCGGCACCCCGCTCGGCGGCCATGCAGGGCTTGCTGGGCCAGCTGCGCCAGCTGATCGAGAGCGATTTCCGCGCGCTGCACTTTGTCCGCGCGGTCGATCAGCGCGCGGCATCGCTGGAGTCGCTGATACAGGCGCGCACCCAGGAGCTGCAGCGTGTCAACAGCCGGCTGGAGCGCGAGCTGGACCAGAGCCATCGCCTGGAGCAGGTCTTGCGCGAACTGGCCGTCGGCGGCTCGGGCAGCTATGGCGAGGCCTATTTCCGCAATCTGGTGCAGCAGCTGGTGCGGCTGTTCGGCGGCGACCATGCTTTCGTCGCGGTGCTGGAGGCGCCGGGCGGTGCCAGCGCCCGCACGCTGGCCTTTTGCTGCGATGGGCAGCAGCAGAACAACCTCAGCTATGTGATCGCCCAGATGCCCTGCGCCGAGGTGGTGGGCCGGCAGAGTCTGGTCGTGCCCGAGGGGCTCAGCCGGCGCTATCCGCAGGCCGCGCTGCTGCAGGGGCTGGTGGCCGAGAGCTATGTCGGTGTGCCGCTGTTCGATATCCGCGGCACGGCGATCGGCGTGCTGGCCGTGCTGGGCCGCGCCAGCCTGCCCGACAGCCGCCTGGCCACCGAGCTGATGGAGCTGCTGGCGGTGCGGGCCAGTACCGAGATCCAGCGCATGCGCGCCGAGCAGCATCTGCGCCGCATGGCCCATGAGGACGATCTGACCGGCCTGCCCAACCGGGCCCGGCTGCAGCAGCGGCTGCGCCAGGCGATCGCGCTGGCGCAGCGCGAGCAGCATGTGCTGGCCGTGCTGTTCATCGATCTGGACAACTTCAAGACCATCAACGATACGCTGGGCCACGAGGTCGGCGATGCACTGCTGATGGATGTGTCGCAGCGCCTGCTCGACTGCCTGCGCGATATCGACACCATCGCGCGCCTCGGTGGCGACGAGTTTGCCGCGCTGCTGGAGAACATCGATGCGCTGCAGGTCAACACGGTGTGCGAGCGCATCGTCACCGCCTTGAGCCAGCCCTTCCAGTGCCTGGGCCACGAGCTCTATGTGAGCGCCAGCATAGGCATCAGCCAGTTCCCCGGCGATGGCGACGATTCGACCAGCCTGCTGCGCGCTGCCGATGCCGCGATGTACCGTGCCAAGGAGCTGGGCAAGAACCAGTTCCAGTACTTCGCCCAGGACATCAAGCAGGCCCTGCAGCGCGACCTGACCCTGCTGACCCATTTGCGCCGCGCCATTGCGCAGCGCCAGCTGGGTGTGCATTACCAGCCCAAGATCCGTATCGCCGACGGCGCGCTGATCGGGGCCGAGGCCCTGGTACGCTGGACCGATGCGGAGCTGGGTCCGGTCTCGCCGGCCGAGTTCATCCCGCTGGCCGAGCGCTCCGGCATCGTCGCCGGCATCGGCGAGCTGGTGCTGATGCGCACCATCGCCGACATCGTGGCCTGGCGCGAAGCCGGCCTGGTGGTGCCGCCGATCGCGATCAATGTCTCGCCCAGCCAGCTGCGCGGCAGCGGCTTCGCCGGCTGGCTCAGCGACAGCCTGGCCCGTTGCGGCCTGGCGCCGGCCAGCATCATCATCGAGCTGACCGAGGGCACGCTGATGGAGCGCGGCGAGGCCGGCCTGCAGGTGCTGGCCGAGCTGACCGGGCTGGGCTTCAAGATCAGCATCGATGACTTCGGCACCGGCTACTCCTCGCTGTCCTATCTGAAGCGCATGCCGATCAGCGAGCTCAAGATCGACCGCAGCTTTGTCAACGGCATCGCCGACCATGCCGACGACCGCGCGATCGCCAGCGCCATCCTGAGCCTGGCCCGCACCCTGGGTCTGGCGGTGGTGGCCGAGGGCGTCGAGACCGAGCAGCAGCTGCAGGCCCTGCGTGTCCTGGGCTGCGGCGCCGCCCAGGGCTGGCTGTTCCACAAGCCGATGGCCGAACCGGCGTTCCGCGCGCTGCTGCAGCTGGCGGCGTCGCAGCCCTCGCGTTAAAGAAAAGTGGCCGAACCGTCGCCTCTATCCTGATGAACAAACCCGCCAAGCACTGATTGACAGGCCGCACCTCCACTCCCTACGGAATTTGAATCGATATGTCAGGCCAAGAACTCCCCGCCGACGGCGCTGCCGCCCCTATCCCCGCGTCGATCACGGCTGCCCTGAGCGACTGGGCCCGGCAGTTGGCCGAGGACGCGGCGGCGCCGCTGCGTGACAGCCTGGCGCAAACAGAGGGCGAACTGGCCGCACTGCGGCAGTCGAACGAGCAGGCCTTGACCCAGCTGGCGGAGCGCGATGCCAGCATCGAGCGGCTGACGGTGGAACTGCGCCATGCCCGCGATATCGCCTCCAACGCCCTGGTCGGCAAGGCCAAGGATCAGCTGGCCATCGAGGGCAAGGACGCCCAGCTCGCCGAGCTGCGCCGCCAGCTCGAGCGCCAGCTGGCGAGCGCAGCGGGCGAGTCCGATGCGCGCCTGGCCGCCGAGATGGAGCTGGTCGGCGCGGTCACCGCGCGCGACAACCTGGCCGCCGAGGTCGCAGAGCTGCGCGCCCAGCTCGACGCCGGCCGCGCCGCGCGCGGCGCTTGATGCCGTGAGGGCCGGTGCCCTGACAACATAAGAAACACAGCGATACGCGGCGCGAAGCGCGGCCGATACCTCGGCTTCTGACACTGCCCCTCTTACAAGGAGCATTGCCATGAAACCCTGGAAAAAGATCGCTGTCGCCCTGCTGGGCCTGGCCACCGTCGCGGTCGGCGCCGGTCTGTACTTGACCGCCGGCCTGGCCAGCACCGCCGACCAGTTCTTCAGCGCCGCACGCCAGCACGACATGGCCGGCGCACGCGCGCTGCTGGCCCGCGAGCTGCGCGACAGCCTCGGTGAAGAAGGCCTGACGCGCCAGCTGCGCAGCCAGGGCATGAGCGATATTGCCGGCACCAGCTGGTCGGAGCGCAAGGTCAGCGGCGCGCGCGGTGAGCTGCGCGGCACGCTGGAGGCGGCGGGCGGCGCCTCCATCCCGGTCAGCATCACGCTGGTCAAGGAAGGCGATGCCTGGCGTATCCAGGCCATCGGGCGCGACCCGGCCGGCATCGCCGACGCCACGACGCCGACGCCGACGCCGACTCCGCAGCCCGCCTTGCCCGACGAGCGCGCCAAGGCCGAGATGGTCAAGCTGGCGATGCACGAGTTCACCGTCTCGACCCGCGAGCGCAGCATGGCGCGTTTTCACCGCAATATCTCGCAAACGTGGCAGCGGCAGTTCAGCGTCGCCAAGCTCGACGAGGCCTACCGCCCGCTGTTCGATATCGGCGACCTGACCGTGCTGAACCAGCACGAGCCGCAGATCGAGGCCGCCCGCCTCGACGCCCAGGGCGTGCTGGTGCTGCCCGGGCACTACCAGCTGCGCAAGAGCCGTGTGGACTTCGAGCAGCGCTATGTGCTGGAACAAGGCCAGTGGAAGCTGCTGGCCTTCGATCTGGAGGTGCGCAGCTGAGCTCAGAGCCCGCTGCGCTCGGCCTTCAGTTCCGGATGCCGCAGCGCCGGGCCGTCGGGCTGGGTACCACCGTCCTTGGAGGCGCCGCCCCAGCCGTGGTCGGTCAGGTCGATGATGACGCCGTTCGGGTCGCGGTACTTGACCTCGTAGAAGCTGTTGCCCTTCACCGGCACCTCGCCCATGTAGTAGGTGCCGCCGGCGGCCTCGCACTCGGCGCGCGCCTGCTTGATCTCGTCGAGCCAGAAGCCGATATGGTGCAGGCCCACATAGCCGCGGCCGCGCTCGCCGGCGGCCTCGTCGGTCTTATACTTCAGCAGCGCGATCGTCACGGTGCCGTCGCTGAGATAAATGCCGCGGGCCAGCGAGGAATCGGTCTCGCCGACCTTCTTCAGGCCGAAGGACTCGATGTAGAAGGGTGCGACGGCCCAGGGGTCGGGCACCGAGATCGCGATGTGGCGCAGCTTGCCATTAGCCATGAGAGGGTCTCCTGTGGATGGGTAGTTGAGTGGTTCGGGTGATCAAGATCATATGTATACATGATAAGTAATGTGTATTCAATAAGCGCAAAACAAGGCTGTCTTGTGTCTGGCGCAGCTAAAATCCCCGGGGCCAGGTCTTGCGCGTTGTCATCGCGCCTGGCCTGGCGCTACGAACAAGGGCTGGCGCAGCCCACACCCGGGGATTGATCACGCATGGCCAATAACGCATCCGCCGCCATCTGCCGCAGCCTGACCGAGGACATCGTCAGCGGCAAACTGCCGCCGGGCCAGAAGCTCGAGGAGCTGGTGCTGGCCGAGCGCTTCCAGGTCTCGCGCACGCCGATCCGCGAGGCGCTGCGCGAGCTGGCTGCCCGCGGCCTGATCGATCTGCAGCCGCGCAAGGGTGGCATCGTGCGCAGCATCGGGCTGAGCGATCTGTCCGACATGCTGGAGGCGATGGTGGAGCTGGAGGCGCTGTGCTGCCGCATCAGCGCCGAGCGCATGAGCGCGGTGCAGAAGAAGCAGCTGCAGATGTTGCAGCAGCAGAGCGAGGACTGCGTGGCGCGCGGCGACGAGGCCGGCTATCTGGAGCTGAATCACCAGTTCCACCAGCTGATCGGCGCCGGCGCGCAGAACCGCACGCTGACCGGCGTGCTCGACAGTCTGCGTGAGCGGCTGGCGCCGTTCCGTGCCGCGCAGAAAAAGGTCGAGCGCCGGCTGACCGTCTCGCACGACGAGCACCAGGCTGTGATCGCGGCCATCGTCGCGTCGAACGCCGAGGCCTCCTACGAGGCGATGCGCAACCACACGGCCCGTCTCTCCATCAATGTGCTGGAGCTGCTGCGCGAGCAGCAGGCCGGCGAGGCGGCGGCAGCGCCGGCCGCGCGCCCGCGCCGCGCC
>NZ_JAQOWX010000062.1:0-33247 GCF_028462495.1 Paucibacter sp. XJ19-41 | reverse complement strand
GAGGTGCGGGCGCTGGCGCAGCGCTCGGCCGGCGCCGCGCGCGAGATCAAGACCCTGATCGGCGCCAGCGTCGAGCAGGTCGAGGCCGGCTCGCGCCTGGTCAGCGAGGCCGGCGGCACGATGGGCGAGATCGTCGCCAGCGTCGGCCAGGTCACCTCCATCATGGCCGAGATCAGCGGCGCGACGCGCGAGCAGAGCCAGGGCATCGAGCAGGTCAACACCGCCGTCGCTCAGCTCGACCAGATGACGCAGCAGAACGCATCGCTGGTCGAGGAGTCCGCCGCCGCGGCCGAGAGCCTGAAGGAGCAGGCCAACAAGCTGGCCGAGATCGTCGCGGCCTTCAAGGTCAGCGCGCAGCCGGCCTGAGGCCGCGTCAGCCGAGTGCCGGCTCCGCCTGGCGCGCCAGCCAGTCGCCCGCCGCAGCGGCCGACAGCGGTTTGCTGAACAGAAAACCCTGCAGCTCGTTGCAGCCGGCGGCGCGCGCGGCCTCGGCCTGGGCCTGGGTTTCGATGCCCTCGGCCACCACCTTCAGGTCCAGCACGGCGGCCAGCTGGCAGATCGCCCGCACCACCGCGCTGGCGGTGCGCTGCGGCATCGGCTCGATCAGGCTGCGATCGATCTTGACCGCGTCCAGCGGCATGCTGCGCAGCAGGTTCAGCGAGGAGAAGCCGGTGCCGAAGTCATCCAGCGCGACCTTGATGCCCAGCTCGTTGAGCCGGCTGATCCGCTCGCGGGCCTGGTCGGCGTCGCGCACTGCGGCCGTCTCGGTGATCTCCAAGGTCAGCAGCGCGGCCGGCAGATCGAAGGCCTGCAGCGTGCGAGCGACAAAGGCCGGGAAGCTCGGGTCGTGCAGCTGCAGCGGCGAGACATTGACGGCCACCGGCAGCACCAGCCGCCCGTCGGCGCGCCAGTCGCGGAGCTGACGGCAGGCCTGCTGCAGCAGCATCGCGCCCAGCGGCACGATCAGGCCGGTGCGCTCGGCCGCCGGAATGAAATCGGCCGGGCTGACCACACCATGGCCCGGCCGGTGCCAGCGCACCAGCGCCTCGAAGCTCAGCAGCGCGCCGCCGGCGGCGGCGATCTTGGGCTGGTAGACCAGCTCGAACTCGGCATTCTTCAGCCCGGCGCGCATCGCCTGCTCGGCCAGCATGGTCGCGCTGCTGCTGCGCCTGCTGCTGGCCTCGTCGGCCCAGCGTTCGGCGCTGCCGGGCTCCTGCTTGGCCTCGTGCATCGCGGCGCTGGCCTCGCGCAGCAGGCCCTCGGGGTCGCCGGCGGTGTGCGGGAAGCGGGCCACGCCGATCGAGGCGTCGATATAGATCTCGCGAGCGTCGACCGCGAAGGGCCGCGCCAGCCGCGCGCGCAGGCGCCGTGTCAGCTCGTGTAGCAGGGCCGGCTCGGCACCGGCCGTGACCAGCAGCGCGAACTCGTCCTCGCCCAGATGCATGGTCTGGGCCTGCGGCGCGAACTCGGCCTGCAGCAGCGCGCCGAACTCGCGCAGCAGCGCATCGCCGGTGGCATGGCCATAGGCTTCGTTGAGCAGCGTGAAACGGTCCAGGTCCAGCCAGATCAGGCCGAAGGGGCGGCCCTCGGCGCACAGCTCGCGCAGGCGCTGCTGCAGCGCGCTGCGATTGGGCAGGCCGGTGACCGGGTCGTGGGTGGCCTGGTGCAGCAGGGCCTGGGTGGCGTTGTAGCGCTCGGTGTCGTCGCTGATCACCAGATGCTCGGCCGGCCCGTCGGCCCAGTCGATGCGCCAGGACGAGAACATCAGCCGCATCAGGCTGCCGTCGCTGCGCCGGCGCTCGCCTTCCCAGTGCGCATGGGGCAGCTCGCCGCTGATGATGGCGCGCCGGCGCTGCAGAGCCGCCGCACGCAGGCTTGCCGGCTGCTGCTGCTGGTAGCGCTTGAATTCGGCCAGGCTGGCGACGCCGTAGAGCTCGAGCAGGGCCGCGTTGGCATAGAGCGGCTCGTCCTCGCGGGCCACCAGCACGCCCTGGTGCGAATGCTCGGTCATGTAGTGCAGCTGGGTGCGCAGGCCGCGCGACTCCAGGCTGCTGCGCCGCAGCGCCGCATGCAGCAGGCTGATGCCCAGCAACATGCGCAGCGCCGCGCCTATGCTGGACTGCAGGCCCAAGGCGGCCTCGCCGCCGAGCGCGAAATTGAACTGGTTCAGGCCGATCAGTACCAGGCTCAGGCCGGCCAGGCGCTCGGCCTTGCCATGCGGCCAGAGCCAGCGCAGTGCGGCCAGGCCCAGCAAGGTGTTCAGCGTGGCGCCGCTGCCCTGGGCCACCGCGATGCTCTGGTCCAGCAGGGCACCGAGCAGGCCCAGCAGGCCCAGGCCCAGCACCGTGGCCTGCCGCCAGCTCAGCGGGCGGCCAACCAGGTCGCGCAGACCGGCCACCATCATCAGCATGCTCAGCGCGCCCGACGCCGCGAGGCCGAGGCCGCCGAGGCTGTGGATCAGGCCCTCGCCCTGGCGCCACAGCAGATAGGCCGGCGTGGCCAGGCCCTGGGCCAGAAAGCTGGCGCCCAGCAGCCGGTTGAAGCCTTGACTGCGTTCACGCGACCAGGCCAGCCACAGCGCGAGGCCGAGTATCAGATTGACCGAGAGGTTGAACGCGAGCGCGTAGATCACGAAGGGCGGGGGCGCTTGCACGGGGCCAGCGACAGGTCGCGAAGATGGTTACATCTTAGGCCGGGGCTGGGCGGCCCCGGCCGGCCAAACTGCGCATTTATGCCGCCTCTGGCGACCTCCAAAGGGGGAGGTCTCGTTCAACCGGCGCTGATGCGCTGGCTCAGATGGGCCAGCGCCTCCTCGACCTGATCGACCAGCACCAGGCACAGATCACCCGGCTGCAGCCGCGCCAGCGCGGTGTCGATCGCGACGAACTCGCCGCGGATCTCCTGCACATGGCGGGTGCGGGTCGCGCCCTCCAGGCCCTGGCGCAGCAGCGCCAGCACCTCGCCGTCTTCGCGGCCGCGCTGGCAGGCGTCCTGGAACAGCAGCACCTCATCGAAGGCCTGGCCCAGGATCTGGGTCTGGGCGCGGATGTCCTCGTCGCGCCGGTCGCCGGCGCCGCTGATCACGACCGAGCGGGTCTTGGCCGGCAGCGCATCGACGGCCGCCACCAGCGCGCGCATCGCGTCGGCGTTGTGGCCATAGTCGGCCACCACGGTGGCACCGCGATAGTCCATCACATTGAAGCGCCCCGGCACATTGTCGGCATCGTTGCTGAAGCTGGCGACGCCGCGCCGTATCGTGTCCCAGTCCAGGCCGACGCCCCAGCCGGCCGCCACGGCCGCCATCGCGTTCTCGACCTGGAAGGGGATGGTGCCGCCCCGGGTGAAGGGAATGTCGCGCAGCGGCAGGGTCTCGCGCCAGGAGCCCTGGGCCGCGACCAGCTGGTCGCCGTCCAGATAGACGCAGCGTTTGCCCTGGGCGCGGTGCGTGGCCATCAGCGGGTGATGGCGGTCGGCCGCGAAGAAGATGATCTGGCCCGGGCAGACCGGGGCCATCGCGGCCACCACCGGGTCGGCCGCGTTCAGCACCGCATAGCCGCTGGGCGCGACGTTCTGCACGATCACGCGCTTGACCAGGGCCAGCTCCTCGACGGTGTTGAGGAAGTTCATGCCCAGGTGGTCGCCCTCGCCGAGATTGGTGACCACCGCCACCTGGCAGCGGTCGAAGCCCAGGCCCTCGCGCAGCACACCGCCGCGCGCGGTCTCGAACACCGCCGCCTCGACGTCCGGATGCATCAGCACATTGCGGGCGCTCTTCGGGCCCGAGCAGTCGCCGCTGTCGATCTGGCGGCCGTCGACATAGACGCCGTCGGTATTGGTCATGCCGACTTTCAGCCCGCAGGTCGCGAACAGATGGGCGATCAGCCGCGTCACCGTGGTCTTGCCATTGGTGCCGGTGACGGCGACCACCGGGATGCGGCCGTCCTCGCTCTTGTGGCCATGACCGTAGAGGTGGGCGATGATGGCCTCGCCGACCGGGCGGCCCTTGCCGTAGCTGGGGCTCAGATGCATGCGCAGGCCCGGCGCGGCATTGACCTCGACCACGCCGCCGCTTTGCTCCTCCAGCGGCTGCAGCACGCTCTCGGCCACCACATCGACGCCGCAGACATGCAGGCCGACGACCTGGGCCGCCGCCACCGCGCGCGCCGCCACCTCGGGATGCACATCGTCGGTGACGTCGGTGGCGGTGCCGCCGGTCGACAG
The DNA here is from genome assembly GCF_028462495.1 of Paucibacter sp. XJ19-41. NCBI lineage: Bacteria > Pseudomonadati > Pseudomonadota > Betaproteobacteria > Burkholderiales > Sphaerotilaceae > Roseateles > Paucibacter sp. XJ19-41. The sequence goes on along the minus strand of NZ_JAQOWX010000062.1, from coordinate 29,026 downwards.
ATTGGCGTTGTTGCGCAGGATCACGCGGCGGCCCTTCTCGGGCACCGACTCGGGGGTCAGGTCTTGCAGCGCCAGGCGCGCGACCGCGATGTCATCGAAACGGATCTTGGTCAGCGAGGTGGCATGGCCGTCGCCGCGCTTGGGGTCGGCATTGACCTTGTCGACCAGCTGCTTGACGGTCAGCACCCCGTCGCCGATCACATGCGGCGGATCGCGGCGCGCGGCGGCGATCAGCTTGTCGCCGATCACCAGCAGGCGGTAGTCGCTGCCGGGCAGGAATTTCTCGACCATCACCTGGCCGATCTCGTCGGCGGCCTTGTAGGCGATCTCCATATGCTCGCGGCTGGCGACGTTGACCGTCACGCCCTTGCCCTGGTTGCCGTCCTGGGGCTTGACCACCACCGGCAGCCCGACCTCCAGCGCGGCGGCCCAGGCGTCGTCGACGCTGTCGACCGGGCGGCCGATCGGCACCGGCACGCCGGCCGATTGCAGCAGGCGCTTGCTGAGGTCCTTGTCCTGCGCGATCGATTCGGAGACGGCGCTGGTCGCGTCGACCTCGGCGGCCCAGATGCGGCGCTGCTTGGCGCCCCAGCCGAACTGCACCAGGCTGCCCTGGGTCAGGCGGCGGTAGGGGATGCCACGGGCCACCGCCGCATCGACGATGGAGCCGGTCGACGGGCCCAGGCGCACGTCCTCGTCGAGCTCGCGCAACTGGGCCAGCGTCGCATCGATGTCAAAGCCGGTGTTGGCCAGCGCGGCCTGCAGCAGCCGGACGGCGGCGTCAAAGGCCATGCGGCCGACATCCTCCTCGCTGTACTCGACCACCACCTGGTAGGTGCCGGGTTCGCCGGTGGCATGGGTGTGGCTGAAGGTCACCGGGCAACCGGCCTGGGCCTGCAGCGCCAGCGCCGCCTGCTCCAGCAGCTGGGCCAGCGGCAGCGGCAGCTCGGGCGCGCCACGCGAGCGCAGCGCGCCGATGCCGGGGAACAGGGCGCGCAGGCGCGCCTCGAAGCCGGCCTGGTCAGCGATCTGCCGTTCGGCGTCGCCGCAGCTGACCACGGCTTCGATGGCCGTGTGACGGCTCCACATATTCGGGCCGCGCAGGGCGCGGATGCGAGAGACTTCCATAGGGGGCTTCTTGCTTCTGGAGTGCTGTTAGACCGACTCGGGCACGAAAGTGTCCAGGCCGGCCGAGATCAGTTCGGGCGAGATGTTCAGCGCCCAGGCGGTGGCGACGGCGGCCAGCGCGGTGGCCGCGTCCAGCGGCTGGCCGGCGGCCGCAAAGCGCGCCAGCAAAGCCTCGACATTGGCCCCTGCGGTTTCCGACAGGCCTTGGGCCAGCATCGCGGCGCCGTCGCGCAGGAACACGGTGCGGCTGCCGGCGGCGCGCTGCTCGGCCAGCGTGGCGGCGTCCAGCGCATAGAACAGCACATCGCCGTCGCTGAGGCGGGCCATCTCGAGCAGCCTGGGCTCGTCGGCATTGAGCACCGCGACACCGTCGGACAGCACCACATCGACCTGAGTGCGCAGCACCTTGAAGAGCTGGTCCTCGTCGCGCACATCGAAGTCGTCGAGGCTACCCAGGCCACCCATATCGGTAACCAGGCCGACCTGGCAGCGGTCATAGGCCAGACCGTCGCGCAGGATGGCGGCGGCATTGTTCTCGATCACCACCGCGTCGACGCCGCGGTTCATCAGCAGGCGGTGGGCGGCGCTCCAATGCGCCGAGTCGGACTTCTCGACGCGGCGGTTGCCGAGGAACAGGCCCTGGCCGCAGGCCAGGCCGACCGAGCGCCCGTTCAGGTGCAGCAGCCAGGCCACCAGCCGGGCGATCTGGGCGCCGCCGCGCGAGCCGGCCACGCCGATGATGGGGATGCGGCCGTTCTCTTCGGCCGCGAACAGGTGGTCGATGATGGCCTGGCCGACCGGCTGCGGGCTGCCCGAGGCCGGCTTCAGATGCATCAGCAGGCCCGGGCCGGCATTGACCTCGACGATGGCGCCGCCGGTCTCGGCCAGCGGCTTGGCGATGTCCTCGGTCACCAGATCGACGCCGGCGATGTCCAGGCCTATGGTGCGGGCCGCCAGCGAGACGGCATGGGCCACCTCGGGATGGACCTCGGCCGTGCAGTCGATCGCGACATTGCCGTTGCGCTGTATCAGCACCCGCTGGCCGGCCGCCGGCACCGCCTCGGGCGAGACGCCCTGGCGCTGCAGGTCCAGCAGCACGACCGGGTCGTCGCCGATGTCGATGCGGTTGAGCGGGAAGTCCTCGGTCAGGCCGCGGCGCGGGTCGGTATTGATCTGCAGATCGATCAGCTCGACCACCGTGTGCTGGCCGTCGCCGCTGNGCGGGAAGTCCTCGGTCAGGCCGCGGCGCGGGTCGGTATTGATCTGCAGATCGATCAGCTCGACCACCGTGTGCTGGCCGTCGCCGCTGATCCAGGCCTCCTCGCCGCGCGCGGCCGCGACCACCTGGCCGCCGACCACCAGCAGGCGGTGCTCCATGCCCCGGATATAGGGCTCGACCAGCACCTCCGAGCCTTCCTTGTCGGCGACATGGAAGGCCGCCTCGATGTCGGCGCGCTCGCGCAGGTCCAGGGTCACGCCGCGGCCATGGTTGCCGTCCGAGGGCTTGACGACGACCGGGAAACCGATGTCCTGGGCCGCTTCCCAGGCGGCCTCGGCGCTCTTGACGGTGGCGCCCTCGGGCACCGGCACGCCGACCGCCTTCAGCAGGGTCTTGGTCAGGTCCTTGTCGCCGGCGATGCCTTCGGCGATCGCGCTGGTCATGTCGGTCTCGGCGGTCCAGATGCGGCGCTGGCGCGCGCCATGGCCCAACTGCACCAGATTGCCCTCGTTCAGGCGGATGTGCGGGATGCGGCGGTCGGTGGCGGCCGCGACGATGGCGGCGGTCGACGGGCCCAGATAGCAGTCGTCCAGCTTGTCGCGCACCCGGGCCACGGCGGCCGGCACCTCGAAGGGCTGCTCATTGATGGTGGCCATCAGCAAGGCATGACCCTCGGCCAGCGCGGCGCGGGCGACCTGCTCGTCGCGGGCCCGGAACACCATGCGGTAGACCCCGGTCTTGGAGGTGCTGCGGGTCTGGCCGAAGCCGGTGGGCATGCCGGACAGGTTCAGCAGCTCGATGACGATGTGCTCCAGCACATGGCCCATCCAGGTGCCCTCGGTCAGGCGCTGCAGAAAGCCGCCGCGCTCGCCGACGCCGCAATGGTGTTCGATCAGGGCCGGCAGCCGCTCGGTGAGCCGCTCGGTGAAGCCGGGCAGCAGGTTGGAGGGGTAGTCTTCCAGCTCGCCCAGGTCCAGCCAGACCTCCAGGACCGGGCGGTAGGTCCACATATTCGGGCCGCGCAGATAGTTGACGCGCAGGAGCTTGATATCGGATTTAGGACTCATAAGGGCGGGGCCGAGGCCGGCCAAAAGCGGTAGCTGGGGTGTGACGATGCGAGATTGTGCGCCCGGCGCGCACCGGACGGTGTGGCGTGCAGCCAGCACCGGGTTTCATGCCGGCAGTTGTCTTTCGGCGAGAATTCGGGGTTCAATACAGCGCGCGGGCCGCCTCAAGAGCGCTTCTCGAAAAACATCACAATGCAGCATCATCATCCCGCCGACGCCCCCGAGCACCCCCAATGGGCCGCCTTGCAGGCGCGTCTTTCAGACGCTGAGAACGCGGCGGCGGTGCTGGAGGTTGACCTGGACTCCGCCGGGCGCTTCAACCGGGGTCTGCTGGTCCTGACCGACCGTCGCCTGCTGGCCTGGGATCCGGCCACGGCCACCTGGAGCGAGTGGGCGCTGCGGCCGGATCTGGCGATGCGCATCTCCGACCATGCCGGCGTCGGCAGCCTGGAATTGGTGGATGGCAGCCAGCGCCTGGCGCTGTGGCGCTTCACGCTGCAGATCAATCTGCAGGCGCAGCGCTGGCACGAGGCTTTCGAGCGCCGCGATGAGCCGGCCCGGCCGGACGCCGAGGAGCTGAGCTTCTGCCCCAGCTGCAAGGCGCCGCTGCCGCCCGAGAGTGAGGAATGCCCGACCTGCGCGCGCGAGCTGCACACCCCGCCGTCGACCTGGGTGCTGCTGCGGCTGTGGCGTTTCGCCAAGCCCTACCAGGGTCAGCTTTTGCTCGGGTTCGCGCTGATGCTGGGCTCGACCGCCGCGACCCTGGTGGCCCCCTATCTGACCATGCCGCTGATGGACAAGGTGCTGATCCCCTTCCAGCAGGGCCAGCGCATCGACCCCTGGGTGGTCGGCCTCTATCTGAGCGGCCTGCTGGGCGCCGGCTTGGTGTCCTGGCTGCTGGGCTGGGCCAAGACCTATATCCTGGCCCTGGTGTCCGAGCGCATCGCCGCCGACCTGCGCACCACCACCTTCGACCACCTGCTGAGCCTGTCGCTGGAGTACTTCGGCAACAAGCGCACCGGCGACCTGATGAGCCGCATCGGCAGCGAGACCGACCGGCTCAGCGTCTTCCTGTCCCTGCATGCGCTGGACTTCATCACCGATGTGCTGATGCTGGTGATGACGGCCACCATCCTGTTCTCGATCAACCCCTGGCTGGCGCTGGCGACCCTGCTGCCGCTGCCCTTCATCGCCTGGATGATCCATCTGGTGCGCGACCGGCTCCGCACCGGCTTCGAGAAGATCGACCGGGTCTGGGGCGAGGTCACCAGCGTGCTGGCCGACACCATTCCCGGCATCCGCGTCGTCAAGGCCTTCGCGCAGGAAAAGCGCGAGGCCCAGCGCTTCCACCAGGCCAATGCCCACAATCTGGCCGTCAATGACAAGCTCAACAAGACCTGGAGCCTGTTCACCCCGACCGTCTCGCTGCTGACCGAGATCGGCCTGCTGGTGGTCTGGGGCTTCGGCATCTATCTGGTGGCCGGCGGCGACATCACGGTGGGGGTGCTGACCGCCTTCATCGCCTATATCGGCCGCTTCTACGGCCGCATGGACTCGATGAGCCGCATCGTCTCGGTGACGCAGAAGGCCGCCGCCGGCGCCAAGCGCATCTTCGACATCATCGACCATCAGTCCAACGTGCCCGAGCCCACCAACCCGCAGCCGCTCGGCGCGGTCAAGGGCGGCATCCAGATCGAGGACATCGGCTTTCGCTACGGCAACCGTGCGGTGATCCGCGGCCTGAGCCTGGACATCAAGCCCGGCGAGATGATTGGTCTGGTCGGCCACAGCGGCTCGGGCAAGAGCACCTTGGTGAACCTGATCTGCCGCTTCTACGATCTCACCGAGGGGGCGATCAAGGTCGATGGCACCGATCTGCGCCGCATCGGCGTGGCCGACTACCGCCGCCATATCGGCCTGGTGCTGCAGGAACCCTTTCTGTTCTTCGGCACCATCGCCGAGAACATCGCCTACGGCAAGCCCGATGCGAGCCGCGAAGAGATCGTCGCGGCCGCCCGCGCCGCCCATGCGCACGAGTTCATCCTGCGCCTGGCCCAGGGTTATGACTCGCTGGTCGGCGAGCGCGGCCAGGGCCTGTCGGGCGGCGAGCGCCAGCGCATCTCGATTGCCCGCGCCTTGCTGATCAACCCGCGCATCCTGATCCTCGACGAGGCCACCTCCTCGGTCGATACCGAGACCGAGAAGGAGATCCAGAAGGCGCTGGACAATCTGGTGCAGGGCCGCACGACGATCGCCATCGCCCACCGGCTCTCGACCCTGCGCAAGGCCGACCGGCTGGTCGTGATGGACCGCGGCCAGGTGGTCGAGGTCGGGCCGCACGAGGAGCTGATGGCCAAGCAGGGCTATTACTGGCGTCTCTACGAGGCCCAGGCGCGCCGCGTCGATGCGGATGACGAGCAGCCGGCCTTGCTGCCCAACCCCAATGCCCACACGGTGCAAGCATGAGCCGCTACCGCCAACTCTTACGCAATGCCTTCGGGCGCCTGGTGCTGATCGACGCCGAGGGCGTCGAGCACATCGGCGTCAACCCGGTGCGCGCCCACCCGATCTCGGCACCCGATGAGGGTGTGTCGCTGCTCGGCGCCGATGGCCACGAACTGGCCTGGATTGACCGGCTTTCGGCGCTGCCGGCGCCCGAGCGCGAACTGCTGGAGGCCGAGTTCGCCGGCCGCGAGTTCATGCCCACGGTGCAGGCCATCATTGCGGTTTCGACCTTCTCGACCCCCAGCCAGTGGACGGTGCAGACCGAGCGTGGTCAGACCCAGTTCATCCTGAAGACCGAGGAGGACATCCGCCGCCTTGACGAGGGCCGGCTGCTGATCGCCAGCAGCCATGGCATCCAGTTCCTGGTGCCGGACCGCTTCGCGCTGGATCGGGGCTCCAGACGGATGCTGGAGCGCTTCCTCTGATCAGGCGGCCGAGGCCGGCAGACCGAACAGGCGGTCGAAGGCGAGGTTGAAGACGAAGGTGTAGATCAGGAAGAAGACGATCAGGCCGAAGTCCAGCAGCAGGGCCTGCCACAGCGAGATCTCCAGCCACCAGGCGAACAGCGGCACCAGCATCACGATCAGGCCGGCCTCGAAGCCCAGGGCATGGGCGATGCGCCGCGCCAGGCTGCGGCCGCGCCGGGTCTGGCGGGCCTCCCAGGCCTCGAACAGATGGGTGTAGGCCAGGTTCCAGGCCAGCGCGATGGCCGAGGAGGCGAGGGCGGCGATGCCGGCATGGGCCAGCGCGCTGCCGGCCAGCAGGGCCAGGCCGGCGCTGGTCAGGCCGACCGCAAACAGCTCGTAGAGCGACACATAGACCAGCCGGCGCTTGATGCCTTGCATGAAAAATCCTGTTCTGAAGCGGGGATTGCCGGCATCGTATGGAATGAGATCTGATAGACAAAGTCGACAGCTGTCAGATTTTCTGACAAATTGCGGCCATGGCTCTGCATAGCGACAACCTGCTGCTCTTCCTGGCCGTGCTGGACCAGGGTTCGTTTTCGGCGGCGGCGCGGGCGCTGGGCCGGGTGCCGTCGGCGGTCAGCATGGCGGTGGCCCAGATGGAGGCCGAGCTGGACCTGCGCCTGTTCGAGCGCAGCACCCGCGAGCTGCGGCCCACCGAGGAAGCCAGGGCGCTGGAGCCGCAGGCGCGCCAGCTGGTCGCCCGGCTGGCGCAGCTGCAGGCCCATGCGCTGGCCCTGCACCAGGGCCTGGAGCGGCGCCTGACCCTGGCGATCGCGCCCGAACTGCTGTCGGCGGCCTGGAGCGAGGCCCTGGCCCGGCTGGCCGAGGAGTTTCCGGCGCTTGAGGTGGACGTGCTGTCGGCGCCGCAGGCGGCGGTGCTGCGCATGCTGCACGCCGGCGAGATCGATCTGGCCCTGGTGTTCGAGCGGGTCGGCTTCGACGAGCGCGAGAGCTTCCAGGAGCTGGGCAGCGAGCGGCTGGTCGCGGTAATGGCGCCGCAGCATCCGCTGGCCGGCCAGCGCCTGCGCCAGGACCAATGGGCCGAGTTGCGCCAGATCGCGGTGGCCCGGCGCGATGCCGGCGCGGCCGACGACCCGCGCGTGCTGGTCTCGCGCCGGCTCTGGCGCACCGACAGCCATCTGGCCACGCTGAGCCTGGTGCAGGCGGGCCTGGGCTGGGCCTTCTTGCCGCAGCGCATGGTGGATCCGCTGCTGGCGGCCGGCAGCCTGCTGCAGATCGAATTCGAGAACATGAGCAACGAGGTGCGGCTCTGGGTCGATGTGGTGTGGCGCCGCGACCGGCCGCTGGGCCTGGGCGCGCGGCGCTTCATCGCGCTGATGCATCCAGCGCGCCAAGGGTAAGCACCTAGGTAAAGCTGCAACAGGGCAAGCCGCGCCGATTCTCACTAGAATTGACGTTTACGTAAACGTAACCTAAGCCGGGTCTGCAAGGCCGGCCGTACCATCAGCAGGCTTGATGGTCCGAAGCACTGAAAAACCAAGGAGACCTCCATGACGAATCTGCCCGGCCTGAATTTCCAACTCGGCGAAGACATCGACGCGCTGCGCGACGCGGTGCGCGACTTTGCCCAAGCCGAGATCGCTCCGCGTGCCGCCGAGATCGACCATTCGGACCAGTTTCCGATGGACCTGTGGCGCAAGATGGGCGATCTGGGCGTGCTGGGCATCACCGTCGGCGAGGAGTATGGCGGCGCGAATATGGGCTATCTGGCCCACATGATCGCGATGGAAGAGATCAGCCGCGCCAGCGCCTCGGTGGGCCTCTCCTATGGCGCGCACAGCAATCTGTGCGTGAACCAGATCAAGCGCAACGGCAATGCGGCGCAGAAGGCCAAGTACCTGCCCAAGCTGATCAGCGGCGAGCATGTCGGTGCGCTGGCGATGAGCGAGCCGGGCGCCGGCTCGGACGTGCTGAGCATGAAGCTCAAGGCTGAGGACAAAGGCGGCTACTACCTGCTCAACGGCAACAAGATGTGGATCACCAACGGCCCCGACGCCGACACCCTGGTGGTCTACGCCAAGAGCGAGCCCGAGCTGGGCGCGCGCGGTGTGACCGCCTTCCTGATCGAGAAGGGCATGCCTGGCTTCTCCATCGCGCAGAAGCTCGACAAGCTGGGCATGCGCGGCAGCCACACCGGCGAGCTGGTGTTCCAGAACGTGGAGGTGCCTGCAGAAAACGTGCTGGGCGCGGTCAACGGCGGCGCCAAGGTGCTGATGTCGGGCCTGGACTATGAGCGCGCGGTGCTGACCGGCGGCCCGCTGGGCATCATGCAAAGCGTGATGGACAACGTGATTCCCTATATCCACGACCGCAAGCAGTTCGGCCAGAGCATCGGCGAGTTCCAGCTGATCCAGGGCAAGGTCGCCGATATGTACACGGTGCTGCAGGCAGGCCGCAGCTTCGCCTACACGGTGGCCAAGAACCTCGACCTCCTGGGCGCCGAGCATGTGCGCCAGGTCCGCAAGGACTGCGCCTCGGTGATTCTGTGGACCGCCGAGAAGGCCACCTGGATGGCCGGCGAGGGCGTGCAGATCTTCGGCGGCAATGGCTATATCAACGAGTACCCGCTGGGCCGGCTGTGGCGCGATGCCAAGCTCTACGAGATCGGTGCCGGCACCTCCGAGATCCGCCGCATGCTGATCGGCCGCGAGCTGTTCGCGGAGACGATGTAAATGAAGCCTTTGCACCTGAATACGCCGCTGCTGCGCGCCGCGCCCGGCCAGTTCTCGCACCCCGAGGTCTGGCTGAAGATGGATGCGCTGCAGCCCAGCGGCAGCTTCAAGCTGCGCGGCGTCGGGCGGCTGGTGCGCAAGGCGGCGCAGGACGGTGCCAAGGAAATCGTCTGTGCCTCGGGCGGCAATGCCGGCTTCGCGGCCGCCTATGCCGGCCAGGCCCTGGGGCTGACCGTCACCATCGTGCTGCCCGAGACCAGCAGCGCCGCGGTGCAAAGCCTGATCGAGGCGCGCGGCGCCACGGTGCTGCGCCATGGCGCGGTCTGGGATGCGAGCAATGAGTTTGCCCAGGCGCTGGCGGCCGAGCGTGGCGCCACTTATGTCCATCCCTTCGACCACCCGCTGCTGTGGGAGGGCCATGCCAGCCTGATCGACGAGGTGCTGGACCAGGGCCTGGACTTCGACGCGGTGGTCACGGCGGTCGGTGGCGGCGGCCTGTTCGCCGGCATCGTCCAGGGTCTGCGCCGCCATGGCCTGAACGACATCCCGGTAATCGCGGTGGAAACCGAGGGCGCGGCCAGCCTGCACGAGAGCCTGAAAGCCGGTCAGGCCGTGACCCTGCCGGCCATCACCTCGATCGCCACCTCGCTGGGCGCGCGCCGCGTCGCCGACGAGGCGCTGCGCCTGGCCCAGCTGCATCCCACCCACAGCCTGCTGGTCAGCGATGCCCAGGCCTGCGGCGCGGCGGCGCGGCTGGCCGAGCAGATGCGGGTGATGGTGGAGCCGGCCTGCGGTGCGGCGCTGGCGGCGGTGGATGTGCACCCCGAGCTGTTCGCCCGTTTCAAGAGACCCCTGGTGGAAGTCTGTGGCGGCGTGGCCGTCAGCCTCGAGAAGCTACAGGCGTGGACAATGTCGGCATGAACAACGATCTGCAAGACCTGCTGGGCAATAACAAGCGCTGGGCCGCCGAGACGGACCAGCGCGAACCGGGCTTTGTCTCGCGGCTGCTGAAGCAGCAGACGCCGCAATACCTGTGGATAGGCTGCGCCGACAGCCGGGTGCCGGCCAATGAGCTGGTCGACCTGCTGCCCGGCGAGCTCTTCGTGCATCGCAATGTCGCCAACGTCGTCGTGCACTCCGACCTGAACTGCCTGTCGGTGATGCAGTTCGCGGTGGACCATCTGAAGGTCAAGCACATCATCGTGGTGGGCCACAGCAACTGCGGCGGCGTCAAGGCCGCACTGATCGATGCGCGCGTGGGCCTGGTGTCCAACTGGATACGCCATGTGCAGGACGTGCGCAACGATCACCAGGAGTGGATAGACAGCCTGCCCGAGGCCCGCCGCGTCGACGCGCTGTGCGAGCTGAACGTGCTGGCACAGGCGCGCAATGCCTGCCAGACCACGGTGGTGCAGGATGCCTGGGCGCGCGGCCAGGAGATCGTCGTCCATGGCTGGGTCTATGGCCTGCACAACGGTCTGCTGGAGGATCTGCAGATCACGGCCGCCCATCACGACGATGTCGGCCCGGCCTACAAGCGCGCGCTGGCTGCGGTCAAGCAGCGCTACAGCCAGGCCTAGGCGGCGGCCCGATGTTCCCGCAGAAGCTGACCGACTCCCGCGCGTTCGAAATCGCGCAGGCCTTGTTGGGCGGCTTCAACCGACATTACCGGCTGTTCCGCGCCACCAGCGCCACGGCCAAGCAGCGCTTCGAGCGCGCCGACTGGCATGGCCAGCAGCGCGCCCAGCGCGAGCGCATCGAGTTCTATGACAAGCGGGTCGACGAGGCGGTGGTCCTGCTGGAAGAGCGCTTCCAGGCCAGCGCGCTGCCGATGGAGGTGTGGCAGCAGGTCAAGCTGCACTACATCGGCCTGCTGACCGACCATCACCAGCCGGAGCTGGCCGAGACCTTCTTCAACTCGGTCTGCACCCGCATCCTGCACCACGCCTACTTCCACAACGACTTCATCTTCGTGCGGCCGGCCGTCTCGACCGAGTACATCGAGAACGAGGAGCCGGCCGCCAAGCCGACCTACCGCGCCTACTACCCGAGCAAGCCGACGCTGCACGAGACCCTGTGCCGGGTGGTCACCAACTTCCAGCTCGATCTGGAGTTCGAGGACCTGGGCCGCGACATCGACTGGGTCCTGCGCGCGATGCAGCGCGAGCTGGGCGAGTTCCGCTGGCGCACCAATTTCCAGATCCAGGTGCTGAGCTCGCTGTTCTATCGCAACAAGGGCGCCTATCTGGTCGGCAAGATCATCAACGGTTTCACCGAGACGCCGTTCGCGCTGCCCATCCTGCACAAGGAAGGGCGATCTGGCTTGCTCTATATCGACGCGGCGCTGTTCGGCGAGGACGATTTGCTGATGCTGTTCAGCTTTGCCCGCGCCTATTTCATGGTCGACATGGAAGTGCCCAGCGCCTATGTGCAGTTCCTGCGCTCGATGATGCCCAGAAAGCCGCGCGCCGAGATCTACAGCGCGCTGGGCCTGCAAAAGCACGGCAAGAACCTGTTCTACCGCGACTTCCTCTACCACCTGCGCCATTCCAGCGACAAGTTCCGCATCGCGCCCGGCATCAAGGGCATGGTGATGCTGGTGTTCGACCTGCCCAGCTACCCCTTTGTCTTCAAGCTGATCAAGGACTTCTTCCCGCCGCAAAAGGAGAACACCAGCCGCGAGCTGATCCAGCACAAATACCTGCTGGTGAAGACCCACGACCGGGTTGGCCGCATGGCCGACACCTTGGAATACTCCAACGTCGCCTTCCCGCGCCAGCGCTTCGACGACGAGCTGCTCAAGGAGTTGAAGCATTTCTGCCCCAGCCTGATCGAGGAGAGTGGCGAGGACCTGGTGCTGCGCCATGTCTATATCGAGCGCCGCATGGTGCCGCTGAATATCTATCTGCAGGAGGCCACGCCGGCCCAGCTGGAGCATGCGGTGATCGAGTATGGCCATGCGATCAAGGATCTGGTGGCCGCCAATATCTTCCCCGGCGACATGCTGTGGAAGAACTTCGGTGTGACCCGCCACGGCAAGGTCGTGTTCTATGACTACGACGAGATCGAGTACCTCAGCGATTGCAACTTCCGCTCCGTGCCGGCGCCACGCAATGAGGAGGAAGAGATCTCCGGCGAGGTCTGGTACTCCGTCGGCCCGCGCGATGTCTTCCCCGAGACCTTTGGCCCCTTTCTGCTGGGCCACCCCGGTGTGCGCGAGCATTTCATGCGCCACCATGCCGATCTGCTGGACGCCGAGTTCTGGCAGCAGCACAAGGCCCGCATCCAGGCCGGCCATGTGCACGACGTCTTTCCCTACGAGGCCCACAAGCGCTTCTATGCCCGCGCCGCCTCATCCACCCCGCTTCACCCCGTCGATGGCGCCGCGCTGATGGCCGACGCCCATCACGATCTTCCCGTTCAGTAAAGGAGACCCACCATGTCCGATTCCATCGTCATCGTTTCCGCCGCCCGCACGCCCATCGGTGGCCTGCTGGGTGATTTCGCCTCGCTGCAGGCCTGGGAGTTGGCCGCCGTCGCGATCCAGGCGGCGGTCGAGCGGGCTGGCGTGCCCGGCGACGCGATCAACGAGGCCTTCATCGGCAACTGCCTGATGGCGGGCCAGGGCCAGGCCCCGGCGCGCCAGGCGGTGCTGAAGGCCGGCCTGCCGCAGTCGGTCGGCGCGGTCACGCTGTCCAAGATGTGCGGCGCCGGCATGCGCGCCACGATGTTCGCCCACGACACGCTGAAGGCCGAGAGCGCCGACATCCTGATCGCCGGCGGCATGGAATCGATGACCAACGCGCCGCACCTGATGTTCGCGCGCAAGGGCGTCAAGTACGGTGCCGCCCAGATGTATGACCATATGGCGCTGGACGGCCTGGAAGACGCCTACCAGCGCGGCAAGGCCATGGGTGTGTTCGCCGAGCAGTGTGTCGACAAATACGCCTTCACCCGCGAGGCGCAGGACGCCTTCGCGATCGCCTCGACCGAGCGCGCCAAGCGCGCCAACGAGGACGGCAGCTTCGCCTGGGAAATCGCGCCGGTGACGGTGGCTGGCCGGGGTGGCGACACCGTGATCAACCGCGATGAGCAGCCCTTCAAGGCCAAGCTCGACAAGATCGCCGGCCTCAAGCCCGCGTTCAAGAAGGACGGCACCATCACCGCCGCCACCTCCTCGTCGATCTCCGACGGCGCCGCCGCGCTGGTGCTTATGCGCGAGAGCACGGCCAGCCGCCTGGGCGTCAAGCCGGTGGCCCGCATCGTCGGCACCGCCGTGCATGCCAATGCGCCCGAGTGGTTCACCACCGCGCCGGTCGGCGCGATCCAGAAGCTGCTGGTCAAGAACGGCTGGGACGCCAAGAGCGTCGATCTGTGGGAGGTCAACGAGGCCTTTGCCGCCGTCACGATGGCCGCGATGGCCGAGTTCAAGCTGCCGCACGAAATCGTCAACGTCAACGGCGGCGCCTGCGCGCTGGGCCACCCGATCGGCGCCTCCGGTGCCCGCATCATCGTCACGCTGCTGGGCGCGCTGCGCCATCGTGGCCTGAAGCGCGGCGTCGCGGCGCTGTGCATCGGCGGCGGTGAGGCGACGGCCGTCGGCGTGGAGCTGATCTAAGCCATGGCGCAGATCCTGATCATCGGGGCCTCGCGCGGCATCGGCCTGGAGTTCGTCCGTCAGTACCGCGCCGCCGGTGATCGGGTGGTGGCCACCGCGCGCAGCGAGGAGGCGCTGGCCGCCTTGCGCGAGCTGGGCGCCACCGCGCTGAAGCTCGATGTCGCCGACACCGCCAGCGCCTCGGGCCTGGCCTGGCAGATCGACGGCCACCAGTTCGACACCGTGGTGCTCAATGCCGGCGTCTACGGCCCGCGCCAGCTGGGCCTGGACACACCGAGCGAGGCCGATTTCGACACGGTGATGCACACCAATGTGCTGGGCGCGATGCGGGTGCTGCCGCAGTTGCAGGACGCGCTGGCGCCTGGCGCCCGCATCGGCTTCCTGTCCTCGCGCATGGGCTCGATCGGCCTGCGTACCGCGCATGCCGGCTGGCTTTACCGGGCCTCGAAGGCGGCGCTCAACTCGGTGATGAAGGACGCCTCGCTGGCCTTGGCCGGCAAGGCCACGCTGTGCAGCTTCCATCCCGGCTGGGTGCGCACCGAGATGGGTGGCGAGGGCGCGGATATCGATGCCGCCACCAGCGTGGCCGGCATGCGCGCGGTGCTGGCTGGGCTGATGCCTGCCGACAGCGGCAGCTTCTTCAACTATGACGGCCAGCCTCTGGCCTGGTGACCCCCATGATCCTCTCCGACGACCACCGTGCCGTGCAGGACGCCGTGCGCGCCTATGTGCAAGACCAGATCGCGCCCAAGGCGGCCGAATGGGACAAGAGCCATCACTTCCCGGCCGCCGAGCTGAAGGGCCTGGCCGAGCTGGGCTGCTACGGCGTGGCCGTGCCGACCGAGTACGACGGCGCCGGCCTGGACTATCTGGCGCTGTCCATCATCCTGGAGGAGATCGGTGCCGGTGACGGTGCGACCTCGACCGTGGTCAGCGTCAACAACTGCCCGGTCTGCTCCATCCTGATGGGCTTTGGCAACGAGGACCAGAAGCAGCGCTTCCTGAAGCCGCTGGCGCGCGGCGCGATGCTGGGCGCCTTCTGCCTGACCGAGCCGCATGTCGGCTCGGAGGCCGGCGGCTTGAAGACCACGGCCGTCCGCGACGGCGACGACTATGTGCTGAACGGCGTCAAGCAGTTCATCACCAGCGGCAAGAACGGCGATGTGGCCATCGTGATGGCGGTCACCGACAAGGCCGCTGGCAAGAAGGGCATCAGCGCCTTTCTGGTACCGACCGCCACGCCCGGCTACACGGTGGCCCGCATCGAAGACAAGATGGGCCAGCACGCCAGCGACACCGCGCAGATCCTGTTCGAGAACTGCCGCGTGCCGGCCGCCAACCGGCTGGGCGAGGAGGGCCAGGGCCTGAAGATCGCGCTGTCGGGCCTGGAGGGTGGCCGCATCGGCATCGCGTCGCAGGCGGTGGGCATGGCGCGCGCGGCCTTCGAGGCGGCGCTGAAGTACAGCAAGGACCGCGTCTCCTTCGGTCAGCCCATCTTCAACCACCAGGCCATCCAGTTCAAGCTGGCCGATATGGCCACCCAGATCGAGGCTGCGCGCCAGCTGATCCACCATGCCGCCAGCCTGAAGGACGCCGGCCAGCCCTGCCTGAAGGAAGCGGCGATGGCCAAGCTCTTCGCCACCGAGATGGCCGAGCGGGTCTGCTCCGACGCGATCCAGGTGCATGGCGGCTATGGCTACGTCAGCGACTTCCCGGTCGAGCGCATCTACCGCGATGTGCGGGTCTGCCAGATCTACGAGGGCACGTCCGAGGTGCAGAAGATACTGATCGGGCGCGCGCTAGGCTGAGCCGCTGCGGCTTGCCGCGATTGCCCCGGGGCATGGCCCCGCCTAAGATGGCCCGCCGCTGAAGCAAAAGCCATTGGGAGGGTCGGGCATGTCGCTGGCGCCGATGTCGTTCTATGCCGGGCAGGGACAGCTGCTGGAATTGATCGCCCGCGGTGCGCCGCTGGCCGAGACCTTGCAGCGCCTGGCCCTGCTGATCGAGGCCCAGTCCAAGGGGCTTTACTGCTCGGTGCTGCTGCTGGACGAGGACGGCATCCATGTGCGGCCCGGCGTCGGGCCGCGCCTGCCGCCGGCCTATCTGCAGGCGCTAGACGGCTATCCGATTGGCCCCGAGGCGGGCTCCTGCGGCAGTGCGATGGCGCTGAGCCAGACCGTGGTGGTCACCGACATCGGCAGCGACCCGCGCTGGGCGGCCTACAAATCCCTGCTCGAGGGCGAGGGCTTCCGGGCCTGCTGGTCCACACCGATTGTCGCGACCGACCGTCGGGTGCTGGGCTCCTTCGCGATGTACTACAAGCAGGTGCGCTCGCCCGGCAGCGCCGAACTGGAATTGCTGGCCCTCGCGACCCAGTTGGCCGGTATCGCGATCGAGCGCCAGCGCAAGCAGGACGAGCTGCAACGCTACCAGTCCCGGCTCGAGGCCCTGGTGGAACAGCGCACCGCCGAGCTGGAGCGCACGCTGATGGAGCAGCGGGCCATCTTCGACAACGCCACCGTCGGCATCCTGGTGGTCGACAAGGACCGCATCATCCGGCGCGCCAACCGCCGCATCGAGGAACTGCTGGGCTATGGGCCGGGCGAGCTGATCGGCCTGTCGACCCGGGTCTATTTCAGCTCCGATCAGCAATGGCAGGACTTCGGCCGAGTCGCCCTGCCCTGCATTGCCTCGGGTCAGGGCTACTCCTGCGACACCGTGGTGGTGCGCAAGGACGGCTCGACGATCTGGGCCAACAGCCATGGCAAGGCGATCGACCCGCAGGATCTCGGCAAGGGCACGATCTGGGTCGGCATCGAGATCACCGAGCGTCACCAGGCCGAGGCGCTGCGCCAACAGCTGTTGCTCGAGTACAAGGCCATTCTCGACAACGCCTCGCTGGGCATCACCTTCACGCGCGACCAGACTTTCTTGCACTGCAATGAGCGCTTCGGCGAGATGTTCGGCTGGCCGGCCCAGGAGCTGGTCGGTCGGTCGACCCGGCTGGTCTATCCGGACGAGGCCGCCTACGAGGCCCTGAGCCGTCGGGCCGTGCCGGTGCTGGGGGCCGGGCAGCGGCTGGATGTGGAGCTGCAGATGAAGCGGCGCGACGGTTCGCTGTTCGGCTGCCGCATGCTGGCCAAGGCGATCGATCCCAGCGATGCCAGCAAGGGCACGATCTTCATCACCGAGGACATCAGCGACCGCCAGGAAGCCGATCAGGCCCTGCAGCAGGCGCTGTTCGAGCTGCAGGCCATCTTCGACAACACCAATGCCGGCATCATGCTGGTGCGCGACCGCCACACGATGCGCTGCAATCGTGGCATCGAACAGATGCTGGGCTATGCGCCGGGCGAGCTGACGGGGCATTCGACGCGATTGATGTTCGCGTCGGAGGCGGCTTATGAGGCACTGGGCCGCGAGGCCTATGAAACCTTGAATCGCGGCGAGGTCTGGATCGGCGAAACCCAGCTGCGCTGCAAGGATGGCCGGCTGATCGAGGTCAGCAGCCACAGCAAGGCCATGGACCCGCGCGATCCGTCCAAGGGCACGCTCTGGGTCTCGCACGACATCAGCGCGCGCAAAGCGGCCGAAGCGGCCTTGCGCGCGGCGAACGAGAAGCTGGAGCGCAGCCTGGCGATGGTCGGCCAGACCTATCGCGAGGTCAGCCTGCTCAGCGAGCTGTCCAGCTTCCTGCAGGCTTGCGCGACGCCCCAGGAGGCCTACGACTGCCTGCGCCGGTATGGGCCGCGGCTGTTCCCGTCCAGCGGCGGCGCGCTCTATCTGCTGATGCCGGGCAGTGAGTTGCTGGAGGAGCAGATGGGTTGGGGCCCGCTGGAGGAGGCCGAGGCCAGCTTCGGCAGCCACGACTGCTGGGCACTGCGTCGCGGCCGGCCCCATCATCTGAATGGTGATGGCCAGTCGCTGGCCTGCCCGCATCTGCATCTTGGCGGCGACTCGATCGGCAGCGCCTGCTTGCCGCTGGTGGCACAGGGTGACACCTTCGGCCTGCTGGCCATCCTGCACCGCGGGTCGCCGGTCGAGGCGGAGCAATCCGATATGCGCCAGCGCCTGGCCGTGGCCCTGGCCGAGCAGACGGGCCTGGCGCTGGCCAATATCCGGCTGCGCGAGACGCTGCGCCTGCAGTCGATCCGCGATCCCCTGACCGGGCTCTACAACCGCCGCTTTCTCGATGAGGCCTTGCGCCGCGAGCTGGCGCGGGCGCGGCGCAAGGGCGTCACCCATGCCTTGGCTCTGCTCGATGTCGATCACTTCAAGCAGTTCAACGACCGCCATGGCCATGATGCCGGCGATCTGGTGCTGTGCGCGGTGGCGCGGGTGCTGGAGGCCCAGGTGCGCGGCAGCGATGTGGTGTGCCGTTTCGGCGGCGAGGAGTTCGTCGTGCTGCTGTGCGATATCGACACCGAGCAAGTTCTGCAGCGTGCCGAGCAGCTGATCGCGGCAGTACGGACCCTGCAGATCGAGCACGGCGGGGGGCTGCTGGGCCCGATCAGCGCCTCGCTGGGCCTGGCCCTGTTCCCTCGCCATGGCCAGGCGTCGGCCGCGCTGATCGAGGCGGCCGACGCGGCCCTGTACCGTGCCAAACGTGCGGGCCGCGACCGGGTGCTGATGGCCGATTGAGGGCCGTGCTCAGCCCGCGTTGACCTCGATGCGCCGCGGCTGCGCATGGGCCTGCTTGGGGATACGCAGCGTCAGCACGCCGTCCTTGATGCTGGCGTCGATCTTGGCGCTGTCGAGCTCGCGGCTCAGCGTGAAGCTGCGCCGGTAGCGCGGGACGCGCAGCTCGGCGTAGACGGCTTCCAGGCCCTCGGGTGTGGCCGGCTGCACGCTGCCTTCGATCAGCAGCGCGTCGCCCTCGACCCGGATCTCGAGCCGCTCGCGCGGCACGCCCGGCATATCGGCCAGCAGGGTGATGCCGGCCTCGTCCTCGAAGACCTCGACCGCCGGTTGCACCGCGCGGTCCTGCTCCTGGCGGGAGACGCTGCTTGGGGTGTTGTTCTTGCTCATGATGGGGGCTCCTGTGTCTGCTTACTGCACGGTGATGCGGCGGGCCTGCGCCGATTCGCGGCGCGCGATGCTGATCTGCAGCACACCGTCCCGATAGCTGGCGCTGACATGCGCCGGGTCGGCATCGTCGGGCAGGGCCACGGCGCGGCTGAAGCGGCCGCTGGCGCGCTCATGCGTGTAGACATTGAGCTTGGCACTGCCTGCGGGGATGTCCGAAGACCGTTCGCCGGCGATGCGCAGCACGCCGCGGTCCACCGTGACCTCGATCTTGTCGGCGGCCAGGCCGGGCGCGAAGGCGTAGATCTCGAAGCTGTTCGGGGTGCGTCCCATATTCACCGCCGGCACGCTGCCCTGTGCGACGGCGCGGATGCTGCTTGGCAGGCCTGGCGCGCCAAACACATCGTCGAGCTCGCGACGCAGCCGCTCGAACGGGCCGAACAGCGAGCCCGGGTAGTTCGACATCATCGATTCATACATGGCATGTCCTCCATTCAGTGGTGTGCACCGGCCGGAAAACCAGCGATGGCCGGTCGATACCCGAAATAGGAACGGCTGGCCGCGTTTCAAGAGTCGCCGGCGTTCGCCATCTGCGCCCTGACAAAGGCCACCAGCGCCCTTGCGGTCTCCGACGCACCGGGCGCCGGCAGGCTCAGCGCCTGCACCCATTCGCCCTCGGGCACCAGCAGGCGCCAGCCCGGCAGCAGGTCGACCAGCGCGTCGCCGGCCGGTACGCAGAAGTCCGGTGCCGGCACGACGCCGGCACCATGGCGGGCCAGCGCCAGCAGCGACTCCATGTCCGAGCCCCAGGCACTGGCCTGCAGCATCGGCTCGCAGCGCTGGCCTTGCGGCCCCAGCCACAGGCTGGCGCGCGGGTCTTCATGCTGGCCCAAGAGCAGGCAGGGCAGGGCGGCGATCTGCTCGGGCGTCTCGAGCCGCAGATGCGGCAGGCCGTAGAGCCGCACCGCAAAGCGCAGCAGCGGCTGGGCCACCCAGTCCTCGGGCGGGCGGTCGGTGATGCGAAAAGCCAGGTCCAGCCCCTCGCGCAAGAGGTCGACGCGCCGGTCGGTGAACAGCAGCTCGTAGCGCAGCGCCGGATGCAGGGCCTGGAAACGGGCCAGCAGCGGCGCCAGCAGATGGCGGCCGAAGCTGGTGGTGGCGCTGATGCGCAAGGTGCCACCGAGCTGGCCACGCTGATGCTTGAGCGCCATGCGCGCGGCCTCGGCGGCCTCGCGCACCGCCTTGGCCCGCGCATGCAGGCGCCGGCCGGAATCGGTCAGCGCCAGGCTGCGCGTGCTGCGCACGAACAGCGCGACGCCCACCGCCGCCTCGATCGCCGCGACCCGGCGGCTGACCGCCGCCCGCGTCAGGCCCAGCTGGCGCGCGGCCTCGGCAAAGCTGCCGGCCTGGACGATGCGGGCGAACAGCTCCAGCGCATTGGCATCGAGCGCGCTCTCGCGCCCGGGCTTGCGCATCGACGTCGGGTTGCGGTCTTTTGTCAACTTCATGGAAGCAATGTGATGAGCCTTGCTGATCTAGTCAATGAATTATTGCCAACCTAGACTCGATCCATGCCTCAAACCCTCACGCTCAACACCCCCGCAATGGCCGCCGACGCTGCCGAGCCGCTGCTGCGCCAACGCACGCTGCAGCTGCGCTGCGCCGACGGCCGTTTGCTGGCCGCCACCTGGTTCGAGCCGGCCGGCGCGCCGCGCGCGATCGCGCTGATCAGCCCGGCCACGGCGGTGGCGCGCGGCTTCTATCGCGGCTTCGGCGAGTGGCTCGCACAGCGCGGCTATGCCGTGCTCAGCTATGACTACCGCGGCATCGGCGACTCGCTGCAGGGACCGCTGCGCCAGGAGCGCGCCCGGCTGCGCGACTGGGCCCAGCTGGACATGGGCGCGGCGCTGCGGGCGGTGCAGCGCCGCCGCCGGATGGAGCAGGAGACCCAGGGCCGTGCGCTGGGCCTGCTGCTGGTCGGCCATTCCTTCGGCGGCAATGCGATCGGGCTGGCGCCCGACTATGAGCAGGCCGATGCCATCCTGGGCGTGGCGGCGCAGGCGGCCGACTGGCGCTTCTGGAGCGGCATCCACAAGGTCAAGGCCTGGCTGTTCTTCCACGCGATGCTGCCGGCCGCCGGTCATCTGCTGGGCCATGCGCCCGGCTGGCTGATGGGAGCGCGGCGCGCCGAGGGCCTGCCCAAGGGGGCGGCGCTGGAGTGGGCGGCCTGGGGCCGGCGGCGCGGCTTCATGTTCAGCGACCCCAGCCTGCAGGCCGAGCTGGGCTACCACCGCTTCACCGGGCCGGTGCATCTGTGGAACATCAGCGACGACCCGGTGTTCGGCCCGGCCCCGGCGGTCGATGCCTTGGCCGCTCGTTTCAGCACCGCCCAGGTTCAGCGCCACACGCTGGCGCCGGCCGATGTGGGCTTGGAAAGCCTGGGCCATTTCGCCGCCTTCCGCCGCGAACTCGGGCCGCGCATCTGGCCACGGCTGCTGGCGCCGGTGGAGGCGGCGACGCCGCTGCTGGCCGCAGGCTGCTAGAGCCCGCCCTGCGTCAGCTTGGCCGGGTCCAGCAGCTGCTCCAGCTCGGCGCGTGAGAGCTCGGTCAGCTCGGCCGCTACGTCGATGACCGGCCGGCCCTGCTTGTAGGCCTGCTTGGCGATCTCGGCGGCCTTCAGATAGCCGATCACCGGGTTCAGCGCCGTGACCAGGATGGGGTTGCGCGACAGCGCCTGCTGCAGGCCCGGGGCATTGACCTTGAAGCTGGCGATCGCGCGCTCGCCCAGCAGCGCGCTGGTCTTGGCCAGCAGATGCAGGCTGTCCAGCAGGTTGTGGGCCACCAGCGGCAGCATCACATTGAGCTCGAAGTTGCCGCTCTGGCCGGCAATCGTGATCGCCGCGTCATGGCCGATCACCTGGGCCGCCGCCATCGCGACCGCTTCCGGGATCACCGGGTTGACCTTGCCGGGCATGATGGACGAACCTGGCTGCAGCGCCTCCAGCTCGATCTCGGCCAGGCCGGCCAGCGGGCCGGAGTTCATCCAGCGCAGGTCATTGGCGATCTTCATCAGGCTCACCGCCAGGCCCTTGAGCGCGCCGGAGAGAGCCACTGCGGTGTCCTGCGAGCCCATCGCGGCGAAGAAGTCGGGCGCGGTCGTGAAGCCCAGGCCGGTGAGGCTGCTGAGCTCGGTGCAGAAGCGCGCGGCGAAGTCGGGATGGGCGTTGATGCCGGTGCCCACCGCCGTGCCGCCCTGGGCCAGCGCCTGAACACGCGGCTGCAGGCCTTGCAGCTGGGCGATCTGCGCCTCGATCTGCGCGGCCCAGCCGTCCAGCACCTGGGACAGGCGCACCGGCATCGCATCCATCAGATGGGTGCGGCCGGTCTTGATATGGTGGCCGTCGCTGGCGCTCTTGGCGCGCAGTGCATCGAGCAGGCCGGTCAGCGCCGGCAGCAACTCATTGTGCAGCGCCAGCGCCGCGCTGATGTGCAGGGCCGAGGGAATCGAGTCATTGCTGCTCTGGCCGGCGTTGACGTGGTCGTTCGCGCTGACCGCTTTGCCGAGCTTGCGCCCGGCCAGCGTGGCCAGCACCTCGTTGGCGTTCATATTGCTGCTGGTGCCCGAGCCGGTCTGGAACACATCGACCGGGAAATGGCGCATCAGGTCGGCGTCGGCCAGCAGCTCGACGCCCGACATCTCGATCGCCTCGCCGATCTCGGCCGGCAGCTGGCCCAGCGCCACATTGGCGCGCGCGGCGGCCAGCTTGACCTGCAGCAGCGCCGCGATGAAGCGCGCCGGCATCGGCCCGCTGATCTGGAAGTTCTGTACCGCGCGCTGGGTCTGCGCGCCGTAGAGGGCGTCGGCAGGCACCTGCATCTCGCCCATGCTGTCTTTCTCGATACGGAAGTGGCTCACCGCTGGACTCCTTTGTGCTCAGAGGCGCCTACCTTACACCCCTGGTCGCGAAACCCGGCCGCCGCCGCTGGCACGCAAGCTGCTTGATCCCTGTCATAGAGAGTAGAAGCGTTCACCGCCTGCGCACCCCTGGTGCACAGCGGCCGGAAATTGCTCTCGAAGTGCCCCAAGGCCGTGCGCCGGGGATTTGTTCACTTCGAGTTGCGAGGCGCTTGTGCTCACCACCCGTCAGGCGGTCTTCCGCCGTTTCTGGCATGCCTGCATGCCGCTGTCCGAGCTGCAGGACGGCCCCCGGCCCTTCACGCTGCTGGGCGAAAACATCGTTCTCTTCCTCGATGCGCAGGGCCGCCCAGCCGCGCTGAAGGACCGCTGCTGCCACCGCACGGCGAAGCTCAGCAAGGGCTGGTGCACGCCCGAGGGCCATCTGCAGTGCGGCTACCACGGCTGGGTCTACGACCGCAGCGGCCGCGTCGTGCGCATCCCGCAGTACCCGGCCGACAAGACCATCCCGGCCGACTATTGCACACCGGCCTATCACTGCACGGCCCGCTATGGCTATGCCTGGGTGGCGCTGGAGGACCCGATTGCCGAGATTCCGGCCGTGCCGGAGTTCGAGGACCCGGCCTACCGCACCATCTTCCAGTTCCATGAGCGCTGGGCCACCAGCCCGCTGCGGGCGCTGGAGAACTCCTTCGACAACTCGCACTTCTCCTTTGTGCACCGCGCCACCTTCGGCGTCGCCGATCAGCCCAGGCCCAGCCGCTACGAGCTGGTCGACACCGAGACCGGCTTCTATGCCGAGACCGTGATCCCGGCCGCCAACCCGGAGCGCTTCCGGCGCATCAGCGGCGTGGCCGACGCGGTGACGACGCGCCATATGCGCAATGCCTATTTCCTGCCTTTCGCGCGGCGTCTGGACATCGAGTACCCCTCGGGCATCCGCCACATCATCATCAACAGCTTCACACCGATCGACGACGGCCACATCCAGCTGTGCCAGTGGCTGTTCCGCAATGACAGCGAGGCCGACTGCCCGGCCCAGCTGCTGATCGACTTCGACGCCGAGATCACCCGCGAGGACAAGGACATTCTCGAATCGACCGATCCCGACGCGCTGGTCGACACGCGCCGGCGCGGCATCGAGTACTCGATGGAGTCCGACCGCCCCGGCATGCTGATACGCAAGAAGCTGATGGAACTGCTGAGCCGCCACGGCGAGCAGGAAATCCATCGCGGCGCCATTCCCATCCACCCCGCTTGAGAGGAATCACCATGATGCAAAGACGCTCCCTGCTGAGCCTTGGCGCCGGCGCGCTGGCCACACCGTTTGTGCGTGCCCAGAACCGGCCGCTGACCCGGCTCAAGTTCACGCTGGATTTCCGTATCAGCGGACAGACCGCGCCCTTCTTCCTGGCGCAGAGCAAGGGCTACTTCCGCGATGAGGGCCTGGATGTGCAGATCGATGTCGGCGCCGGCTCGGTGGCCTCGATCACCCGCGTGGCCAGCGGTGCCTACGACCTGGGCTTCGGCGACATCAGCGCGCTGATCGAGTTCAATGCCAGCAACCCCGGCACGCCGCTGGTGCAGGCGGTCTACCAGTACTACAACCGCGCGCCCTTTGTGATCGTCGGCCGCAAGGACCGCGGCATCACCAGCGACTTCCGCAGCCTGGCCGGCAAGCGCATCGCCGCGGCGGCGGTCGAGGCCACGCGCCGCGCCTGGCCGATGGCCGCGCGCAAGCTGGGCGTCAAGAACGAGCTGTTCGACTGGGTCACGACCGACTTCAGCCAGCGCGACAACGTCATCGTGCGCGGCGACGCCGATGGCGCCACCTACTTCCACGACTCGGCCGTGTCGCTGTTCCAGCGCATGCCGGTCGAGCAGCTGTCGGTGCTGTCCTATGCGCAGGCCGGGGTCGATCTCTATGGCAATGCCGTGCTGGCATCGAGCCGGCTGATCATCGAGCGGCCGCAGCTGGTGGCCGGCTTTGTGCGGGCCTGCAACCGCGCCATCGTCGAGACCCTGGCCGACCCGCTGCCGGCGATTGCCGCCGTCAAGCAGCGCGAGCCGATGATCGATGAGCGCGCCGAGCTGGCGCGCTGGCGCATCACGGCCGGCTATGTGGCGGCGGCCGACACGCGCGGCCATGGCCTGGGCGATGTGCGCAAGCTGCTGGTCGAACGCCAGGTCGACGAGGTGGTCGGCGTCTACGGCCTGAAGAACACGACCAGCGCCGATGCGCTTTACCACCTGGGCTTTCTGCCGCCCAAGCGCGAGCGCGAGGTCAAGGCATGAGCAGCACGCCCGACGATGCCCTCTACCTGCGCCAGGCGATCCGGCTTTCGGCCCTCGGCCGCGAGCGTGGCAACCGGCCCTTCGGCGCCCTCATCGTCGCGGCCGACGGCGCGCTGCTGGCCGAGGCCTGGTGCGACAGCTCGGAAAGCGGCGACTGCACCGGCCATGCCGAGGTCAACGCGCTGCGCTGGGCCAGCCCGCTGCACGCGCGCGAGCGCCTGGCGGCGGCGACGCTGTACTCCTCGGCCGAGCCCTGCGTGATGTGCGCTGGCGCGATCTTCTGGTCCGGCATCCGCCGCGTCGTGTTCGGCATCGACGCGGTGGCGCTGCGCGCGTTTCGTGGCGAGGTGGCCGAGCAGCGCGACGCCGAGCTGTCCTGCCGCGATGTGTTCGCCGCCTCGCCCCATGCGATCGAATGCCTCGGTCCGCTGCTGGGCGATGAGGCGGCCGAGGTACACCGGGGTTTCTGGCGCTGAGCCATCCGTGCCTAGCCGGCTTCGTCCATCGTTGGCCGGGTTTCGTCGGATCGCTTATGCCAGAGCGACCCGGTCCGCCTAGGCTGCGCGGCTTCCAGAGGAGACCGACAATGCCAAGTTACCAGTTGATGATCAACGGCCAGGCCCGCCGTGCCGAACTTGATGCCGATACCCCCTTGCTCTGGGCGCTGCGCGACGAGTTGCAGCTCTGCGGAACCAAATACGGCTGCGGCAAGGGCCTGTGCGGCGCCTGCACAGTGCATGTGGACGGCCAGGCCACGCGCAGCTGCCAGCTGCCGGTGTCAGGTCTTGCCGGCCGCAAGATCACCACGATAGAGGGCCTCGACGCTCGGGGCCAGCACCCGCTGCAGCAGGCCTGGGTGGCCCATGACGTGGCCCAGTGCGGCTACTGCCAGGCCGGCCAGATCATGCAGGCTGCGGCCCTGCTGAAGGCCAATCCGCGCCCCAGCGACGCCGAGATCGACGCGGCCATGGCCGGCAATCTGTGCCGTTGCGGCACCCAGCTGCGCATCCGCGCGGCGATCAAGTCGGTGGCCGGGAGGGCGGCATGAGCACCACGCCAGCACTGGACCGGCGCGGCTTTCTGCGTCTGAGCGCCCTGGCCGGCGGCGGGCTGATGCTGGGCTTTGGCGTTGATGATGTCGAGGCGGTCACGCCGCACAGCTTCGCCCCGAATGCCTTCATCACGATCACGCCGGCCGGCGTGATCACGCTGATGGCCAAGAACCCGGACATGGGCCAGGGCGTCAAGACCAGCCTGCCTATGCTGCTGGCCGAGGAGCTGGACGTGGGCCTGGACCAGGTGCGCATCGTGCAGGCCGGCCACGACGCCGGCATGGCCGATCAGGGCTCGGGCGGCAGCGAGTCCATCCCGAACGCCTGGGAGCCCCTGCGCCGCGCGGGCGCAGCCGCCCGGCTGGTGCTGATCCAGGCGGCCGCGCGGCGCTGGGCCGTGCCGGAGGCGGAGCTGAGCACCGAGCGGGGTCAGGTCTTGCATGCGGCCAGCGGCCGGCGCGCCGCCTATGGCGAGCTGGCCGACGCGGCGGCGCGCTTGCGCGTGCCGACGCCCGACAGCATCAAGCTCAAGCCGCGTTCGGAGTTCAAGCTGCTGGGCCAGCGCCATGCAAATGTGGACGGCGCAGGCTTCGCGCGCGGCGCGCCGCTGTTCTGCCTGGACCAGCAGCGCGCCGGCCAGCTCTATGCGATGGTGGAAAAATGCCCCGTGTTCGGCGGCACGGCGCGCAGCGCCAATCTGGCGGAGATCAGGCGCCTGCCCGGCGTGCGGGACGCCTTCATCGTTGAGGGCAGCGCCGAGCCGCTGCGCCGCAGCGCGGATCGCAATCACCATGGGCTGCAGCCTTTTGTGGCCGTCGTCGCAAGCAGCAGCTGGGCGGCCATCAAGGCGCGCCGCGCGCTCAAGGTCGATTGGGATACCGGCGCTTATGGACAGCACAGCAGCGCCGGCTACCGCGAGCAGGCGCTGGCCGCGCTGCAGCGGCCCGGCGAAGTCTGGCGCAATGATGGCGACAGCACGGCCGCGCTCGCCCAGGCGGCCCGGCGGGTCGAGGCCTTCTACGAATTCCCCTTGCTGGCCCACTGCACGATGGAGCCTATGAGCTGCCTGGCCGAGCCGCTGCCGGATGGTGGCCTGGCGCTGACCACGCCCAGCCAGTTTCCCGATCTGGTGCCGGTGGCGCTGCACAAGGTACTGGGCGTGCCTGTCGACAAGGTCAGGGTGACGATCCCGCGCCTGGGCGGCGGTTTCGGCCGGCGTTTCGAGCTGGACTTCGTGCTGGAGGCGGCCGCGATCGCGCTGCGCGTGGGCAAGCCCATCAAGCTGTTCTACAGCCGCGAGGACGATATGCGGCACGACTTCTACCGGCCGCACGGCTGGCAGCGCATGCGCGCCGGGCTTGATGCGCAGGGCCGCGTCACGGCCTGGGAGACTTTCGCGCTGCGCCACGCCTTCCGCGACCCGGTAACGCCCAAGCTGCGCGCCGGCCTGTTTCCGGCGCGCTTCGTGCCCAATTACCGGGTCGAGGTGGCGATGGTGGACAGCAATGTGCCCGACGGCCCCTACCGCTCACCCGGCGCCAACAGTGCCGCCTTCGTGACCGAGAGCTTTGTCGATGAATTGGCCCATGCGGCGCAGCAGGACCCGCTGGCCTTTCGATTGGCGCTGTGGGGCGAGGACCGCGAGCTGAAGGCGCCGGACTTCGATGTCGGCCGCATCAAGGCGGTGCTGCGGCTGGCCGCCGAGAAGGCCGGCTGGGGCCAGGTCTTGCCAAAGGGTCGGGGCATGGGGATCGCTGCCTACTGGGCGCATCGGGGCTATGTTGCCCATGTGGTCGAGGTCGCGGTCAGCCCGGCCGGCGAGCTGAAGGTGCTGCGCGTGGTCTCGGCGGTCGATGTCGGGCCCATCGTCAACCGCAGCGGCGCCGAGCAGCAGGTGCAGGGCTCGGTGATCGATGCGCTCTCCAGCACCCTGCACCAGCGCATCACACTGGAGGCGGGCGCGGTGGTGCAGGGCAACTTCGACGACAACCCGCAGATCCGCATGCCCGAGGTGCCCGAGCGCATCGAGGTGCACTTCATCGAGCGCGACATCCCGCCCACCGGCCTGGGCGAGCCGGCCCTGCCGCCGCTGCCGCCGGCGCTGTGCAATGCCATCTTCGCGGCCTGCGGCAAGCGCATCCGCAGCCTGCCGCTGCGGGGTCAGGACTTGTCATGGTCAGGCGTCTAGAATCCTCGCTTCATCCGGTGAGGAAACCCCATGACGACGAACGCGCTTTTTGACGAGAACGAGGGCGTGGCCCTGCGCCTGGTAGGCATCATCGTGGCCCTGGTGGTGGCGCTGGTCATCGGCTTCGGCGTGCACAAGAGCCGCAGCATGGCCAAGCCGGCACCACAGCCGGCGGCCGTGCTGGTCGAAGAGGATGTGGCCGCGATCCTGGTCGAGAACGGTGTCGTCAAGTTCTTCTTCGCCAGCGCCAGCGCCGAACTGGCCGGTGGCGCCAACGAGGCACTGGTTCAGCTGACCCAGGCACTGGCTGAAGGCAAGACGCTGGTGGTCAGCGGCTACCACGACGCCAGTGGCGACGCGGCGCTGAATGCCGAGCTGGCCAAGCAGCGCGCGCTGGCCGTGCGCGAGGCGCTGCTGAGCCTGGGTGTGGCCGAGGGCCGCATCGAGCTGAGCAAGCCCGAGCTGGCCACCGGCAGCGGCAGCCCGCGCCAGGCGCGCCGGGTCGAGGTGCTGCTGCGCTGATTCACATTGACGCTCAAGGCCGGCCCAGCGCCCGCTCCAGCCTCAGCGCGGCCTGCAACTGCTCGCCGCGCAGCTCTCGCGCCAGCAACTCGCGCTCCAGGGTCTGCCTATCCTGGCGCAGACGCTGCAGCAGGCTGTCGATGCCCAGCCGGTAGCGTTGCTCGGCCAGCTGGCTGACCTGCTGCGACTGGCGCGCGGCCCGGTCGGCATGCTCGGACGCCGCGCTCAGCTCCTGAGCCCGCGCCAGCGCGCCCTGGGTCTCCTCGGCGGCCTCCAGCACGGTGCGGCGGAACTCGGCCGCGGCCAGCTCGGCGCGTGCCTGCGCGGCGTC
>NZ_JAQOWX010000061.1:20236-33736 GCF_028462495.1 Paucibacter sp. XJ19-41 | reverse complement strand
AGCTTCAGCCCGGGCCGGCCCAGCAGCCGGGCGGCGACGCGCGCGCCGGTGCGGCCGCTGGCGCCCAGGATGGTGATGGTGGTGGTCTGGCTCATGGGGGCTCCCGCTGATAGATTGATTACGATGCCCGCAGTCTCGCGGCGCTGCCTTGCGGCCGCCATTACCACCCGTCCGGCCTTCTTGATCGAGCATCCAGACCCATGCACAGCGACACCCCGCCCGCCGCCGGCTGGCAGCGCGACGACCCGGTCGGCGAGGCGCTGCAGTTCCTGCGCATGAGCGCGGTGGTCTATTGCCACTCCGAGCCGGCCGCGCCCTGGGGGATCCAGCTGCCGGCGATGCCCGGCTGCCTGATGTTCCATATCGTCCTGCAGGGCTCGGCCCGGCTGGAGCTGGACGGCGAGCCGGCGCTGCAGCTGCAGGCCGGCGACTTCGCGCTGCTGACCGAGAGCGTCGAGCACCGGCTGCTCAGCGCCGCCGGCGTCGAATGCCCGGATCTCTTTTCGCTGCAGCGCCGTGTCCGCTCCGAATGGTTCGAGGAGCTGGTGCTGGGGGACGGTCCGGGGCCACGCAGCGAGCTGCTGTGCGGCGCGCTGCGGGTCGACGATCCGGCCAGCCTGCATCTGCTGGCCCTGCTGCCGCCGCTGCTCTCAGTCGGCGCCCAGGAACAGCAGCAGGGCTGGTTCCACAGCACGCTGCAGCTGCTGCTGGCCGAGGCCCGCGCGCGCCGGCCCGGCCATGAGACCGTGACGACCCGGCTGGCCGATATCCTGGTGGTGCAGGCTCTGCGCGGCTGGCTGGAGCAGATGCCGGCGACCCAGCGCGGCTGGCTGCGCGGCCTGCAGGACCGCCAGATCGCCCGCGCGCTGGCCGCGCTACACCGCCGCCCCGGCCAGGCCTGGAGCCTGGAAACCCTGGCCGCCGAGGCGGGGCTGTCGCGCTCGGCCTTTGCCGAGCGTTTCAGCCGCCTGGTGGACCTGCCGGCGATGGAGTATCTGACCCGCTGGCGCATCCATCTGGCCGCCACCCGGCTGCGGCGCCGGCCGGTGCCGCTGGCGCGCCTGGCCGACGAACTGGGCTATGCCTCCGAGGCGGCTTTCCACCGCGCCTTCAAACGGGTGATGGGGGTGACGCCCGGTTCGCTGCGCGCACCGGCGCAGGCCGAGAGCGGCGATGATGGCGGGCATGATGACGCAAATAGCGAAAACCCCCTGCCTCTTGCTGGTGGCCCTGGCCGATGAGTACAAGGATCTGCTGCGCGAGCGCTTCGAGCTGATCGATGCGCCGACTGCGGCGGAACGCGCCGCCGCGATTGCGGCGCGCGGCGCCGAGATCGAGCTGGTGCTGAGCAATGGCGCGACCGGCCTGCGCGCCGAGGAGATGGCCGCGATGCCCCGGCTGCGGCTGGCCGCCGCCCAGGGCGCCGGCTATGAGAACCTTGATGTGGCGGCCGCCAAGGCACGCGGCATTGCGGTGTGCAACGGCGCCGGCACCAATGACAGCTGCGTGGCCGACCACACGCTGGCCCTGCTGCTGGCCAGCGTGCGCGCGCTGCCCCAGCAGGAGAAGGCCCTGCGCGCCGGTCTGTGGCGCGACGCGCTGCCGATCCGGCCCAGCGTCAATGGCCGCCGGCTGGGCATCTTCGGCATGGGCACGATAGGCCGCAAGATCGCGCGCCGCGCCCAGGCCTTCGAGATGCAGATCGGCTATCACAACCGCAGCCCGCGCACCGATGCCGGCGAGGCCCTCTATTTCGACAGCCTGGTGGCCTTGGCGGGCTGGGCCGACTTCCTGGTGGTGGCCGCGCCCGGCGGCGCCGCGACCCGGCATGCGGTCAATGCCGAGGTGCTGGCCGCGCTGGGCCCGCAAGGCCATCTGGTCAATATCGCGCGCGGCAGCCTGGTCGACACCGTGGCCTTGGCCGCCGCGCTGGCCGCCGGCCAGTTGGGCGGCGCGGCGCTCGATGTCTACGAGAGCGAACCGCTGCCGCCGACGCCGCTGCTGGGCTTCCCGAACGTGATTCTGACGCCGCATATCGCCGGCTGGTCGCCCGAGGCGATCCGCGCGACGGTGGAGTTGTTCATCGCCAATGTCGAGGCGCTGGAGGCGGGCCGGCCGCTGCTGACGCCGCTCTGAGCGAGACGGCTCAGAGGCTGAGAGTTTTCGTAGCGAGCCGCAGTCAGGCTAGGCGGACGGCGCGCAGGAACCGGAACGTACTTCCTGTACGTGAGGATTCCGAGCACCGGCCAACGACGCATGGCGGCGGCGCAGTAGAAAAACTCTCAGCCTCTCAGTCGATCAGGCGGCGCAGGGCCACATAGGACGAGCCGCGCCGGTCGTCCTCGCGGTAGTGCACCGCAAAGCCACCCAGGTCCAGATCGCCCAGGGTCTGCAGGCTGCGCAATAGGCTGGCCCGCGTCAGCGGCGGCCTGGCCTTGCGCAGGCCTTCGCTCATCACGCGGGCGGCCAGATAGCCCTCCAGGCTGATGCTGTCGAACTGGCGCTCGCCGGCCTCGCGCATCGCGCGCTGATAGGCAGCCACCACCGGCACGCTGCGGTCCTCGGCGTCGGGCACCACCTGGGCCAGGGTCAGGCGGCCGCTGAGCTCGGGCTCATCCTGCAGCGCGGTGCGCAAAGGCTCGAGCCCGGCAAAGGACAGGGTGTAGAAACGCCCGCGAAAGCCCTGGGCATGGGCCTGGCGCATGAAGGCGGCGCAGGTCTCATAGGTGCTGACCATGAAGATGGCGTCGGCGCTGTGCTGCCGCACCAGGGTGTGGACGGCCTCGGCCACCTCGGTGCTGTTGCGCCTGACGGTGGCGGTGGCCACCATCTCGAGACCGGCGGCCCCGGTGGCCTCGCGCATCGCCTCCAGCCCGGCACGGCCGAAGGGATCGGCCTGCACCATGATATTGATGCGGCGCGCGCCGCTGGCCTTGATGGCACGGACCAGGGCGTGGCTTTCCTGCTGATAGCTGGCGCGCACATTGAAGACGTTCGGGTGGCTGCGCTCATCCCACAGCAGGCTGGCGCCGGTGAAGGGCCCGAGAATCGCGATATTGCCGGCGCGCCGCCGATGCGGCAGGGCGACCCGGCTGGTGGGGGTGCCGATATAGCCGAACAGGGCCAGCACCCGCGCATCCTGCAGCAGGGCCACGGTATTGGCTTCCGCGCGGTCGGGCTCGTAGCCATCGTCCTGCAGATCGACCGCGACACGCCGGCCCTGAATGCCGCCCTGCTTGTTGAGCTGCTCGAAGGCCGCCCGGGCGCCCAGGTGATAGCGCTGGCCCAGCGCCGAGGCCGGCCCGCTGAGCGCCGCCGAGCTGCCGAGCACGATCTCGGCGCCCTCCTCGCTGGCCGCTGCCAGGCCGCCCGACAGCAGGGCGGCGGCACACAGCAGGCGGCAACCCTGCAGAAGTCCCGCAAGAGCAGGCAGTTTGAAAGACAAGGACATCGGAGCGAAACAGGCCGGCGAAGCAGAAACAAGGAAGCAAGGAAGGCGGATCGATGATGCGCCCTGAAAACGCGTCGCCTGGAAATCGGAGTGTCCGCAAGTGCCGCGTGTCCGAGGATACCGTGCGCTCGGGCGCCGCCGCGCACGGCGCCGCTCGGCCGCGCGAAACATCGCACAACGCGGCGGGGAAGCCGCGGAACTCTTGATGCGCATCAGGATTGGACAATCGGGGCCATGCTCGCGGCCGACCCCGGCCACCACCTTAGGAAGTTCAATGAGTCTGGATCCCCTCGCCTCGCTGCTGGCGGCCACCGTCGTGCTGCTGATCGGCAGCCTGCTGAATCGCCGCATCGGCCTGCTGTCGCGCTACAACATCCCCGACCCGATCACCGGCGGTCTGCTGTTCGCGGCGCTGGCCTCGCTGGTTTTTGCCGCCACCGACTTCAGGCTGGAGATCGACCAGACGCTCAAGCCGGTGCTGCTGCTGATGTTCTTTGCCGGCGTCGGCATGTGCGCCGATCTGCGCATGCTGGGGCGCGGCGGGCGGGCGCTGCTGATCTTTCTGCTGGTGCTGTTCCCCTACATCCTGGTGCAGAACGGGGTCGGCATCGCGGTCGCGCTGGCGCTGGACCAGCACCCGATCTTCGGTCTGGTCGGCGGCNCTACATCCTGGTGCAGAACGGGGTCGGCATCGCGGTCGCGCTGGCGCTGGACCAGCACCCGATCTTCGGTCTGGTCGGCGGCTCGATCACGCTGGTCGGCGGCCATGGCACAGGCGCGGCCTACGCCGAGCGCTTTGCCGAGGTCAACAATCTGCAGTCGGTGATGGAGCTGTCGATGACGGTGGCGACGCTGGGCCTGATCGTCGGCGGCATCATTGCCGGCCCGGTGGCCCAGTACCTGATCAGGCGCCACGGCCTGCGCGCCGGGGCGACCGCCGCTGCGGGCGGCACCGATGCGCAGCCACGGCATGAGCCCGAACCCACGCTGAACAGCCTGGGCATGATGGGCGCGCTGGCCGGCATCCTGGCCGCCGTGGTGGCCGGCCAATGGCTGGCCGGGCGCTTCGGCGGCGGCGCGGTGACGATACCGAGCTTTCTGTGGTGCATGGTGGTCGGGGTCGCGATACGCAATCTGCTGCCCTTCGCTCGCATGCGCCTGGACGACCGGGCATCGGAGCTGATCTCGACGGTCTGCCTGTCGCTGTTCCTGGTGACGACGATGATGGCGCTGAACCTGGTCGAGGTGGCGCTGTCGGCCGGGCCTTTTGTGCTGATGATCGCGGCCCAGGTGGTCTTCATCGTGCTCTACACGGTGTTCGTCTGCTTCCGCTTCATGGGCCGCGACTATGAGGCCGCGGTCTCGTCGGCGGCGCTGATCGGCTTCAGCATGGGCTCGACCGCCACCGCGATGGCCAATATGCAGACCATCACGGCCCGCTACGGGCCGGCGCCGCAGAGCTATCTGATCGTGCCGCTGGCCGGCGCCTTCTTCATCGATCTGATGAACGCGGTCGTGCTGACCCTGACCCTGCCGCTGATCGGAGGCTGAAGTGAGACCAACCCCTCGTCCAAGGACTACCTTGGCCGGTCCCCCGAGGGGACGGCGTTCGGCCCGGAACACAAATTCTTATGCGTCACGGGCGCGGAATGGACAACTGAGATGACGTTACGAACCCTGTTCATCGGCCTCGTGCTGCTGCCGCTGCTGATCGCCTGCGGCCGCGTCGCCGACACCGACACCTTGCAGCGCGATCTGCAGGTCCGCCTGGCCCAGGCCCTGCCCGAGGGCACGGTCAGCCTGCACGAGCTGCAGCGCCGCGGCTCGCAGTCCGACAGCAAGGCGCCGGACGGCCAGACGCGCCGCATCGTCTACTACGACATCGCGCTGCGCCTGAACCGCGACTTCGACTTCGGCGGCTGGGACTCGCCCGGCGTGGCCGGTCTGGTGTCGGCGCTGGGCGCCGGGCCCAAAGGCCTGGTGGGCATCACGGCCGGCGGCAACAAGGCCGGCGACCTCGTGCGCGTCCATGGCACGGCGCTCTACCAGCGCGACGGCGATCAATGGCAGGCCGTGGCGCCCGGCGGCTACCAGCCCGCCACCGCGCCCAGCTATGCCAGCAATGCGCCGGCCGGCCGCGCCGCGACCTTGCTGGATGCGATGCGCAAGGTGGTGGAGGCGGTGTCGCGAGACTCGGCGCCGACGCAGGCCGCGATGATCGAGGAGGAGCTCGCCGCCGCCCATGCGGCGATACGCGCCCGCCTGGCCCGCGCGGCCGACGGCTATGCGATCGCCGCCGGCCCGGAGCGCGGCCAGTATCTGCGCTTTGTGCAGGCCCTGTCGTCGCAGCAGGGCGCGCGCACCGTGCCGCTGGTGACGCGCGGCGGCGACGAGAACCTGCGCCTGCTGCGCGCCGGCAAGGTGTCGCTGGCGCTGGCCCAGGGCGACGCGGCGCTGGCGGCCTACCAGGGCAGCGGCGAGTTCGCCGCCGACGGACCCGAGGCCGCGCTGCGCGCCATCGGCAGCCTCTATCCGGAGCCGGTCCATGTCCTGGTCGCGGCCGACTCGAAGGCCAGGACGGTGGCCGATCTGCGCGGCCAGCGCATCGCGATCGGCGTGCCGGGCTCGGCCTCGCGGCTGACCGCGCTGCGCGTGCTGCGCGCCCATGAGCTGGCCGATGCGGACATCCGGGCCGTCGAGCTGCCGCTGGGCGAAGCCCTGGTGGCGCTGCGCCAGGGCCGGGTCGATGCGCTGATCCAGGTCATCGGCGTGCCGGCCGACAGCATCCGCGAGGCACTGTCCGAGCTGCCGCTACGCCTGCTGCCGCTGTCCGAGCGCGCCATCGCCCGGCTGAGCACCGCGCCCTCGGGTCTGTTCGCGCACCGCATCGCGCGCGGCAGCTATGCGAGCCAGAGTGCCGAGATCAGCACGGTCGCGACCGCCGCGCTGCTGCTGGCCGCGCCGGAGCTGTCGGACTCCGAGGTCGGCGCGCTGACCCGTTTCGTGTTCGGCCAGGGCGGCGACCTGACCGCTCGCGGCAGCGCCCAGGGCGCCCAGATCGCCGCCGCCAACGCCCGCCTGGGCCTGGCGGTGCCACAGCATCCGGCCGCACTCAAGGCTCTGGAGGCGATGGCGGCAGCGGGCCAGTAACACCCGCCACGAGAAAATCGATCAGGCCTCGGGCTCGGCCGCCACCCCCACCATCCAACCAACGCCAAACCTGTCGCTGACCATGCCGAACAGCGGGGCCCAGAAGGTCGGGCCCAGGGGCATCGTGACCTGTCCGCCCTGGCCGGCCAGCGCATCGAAGACGCGCCGTGCCTCCGCCTCGTCGGCGCAGTCCAGCGAGAGCGAGAAGCCCTTGAAGGCGGCGGTCGGGTCGGCGCCGCTGCAGTCGCCGTCGGACAACATCAGCAGCGCGCCGCCGATCAGCAGCGAGGCATGCATGATCTTGTGCTCGCTGCCCGGCGCCACCATGCCCGGTGGTGGCGGCTCAGGGCTGTCCGAGTAGCGCATCATCATCTGCAGCTCGGCACCCAGTTCGCTGACGTAGAAGTTGATGGCCTCTTCGCAGCGGCCGGGGAAGAAGAGATAGGGATCGATGCGCATGGTTGTCTCGCTCCTGGCTTGAGGGCCGCCTCAGCGCAGCCCCGCGTTGATCTTGGCCAGAACCGCTGCACCGGGGCAGAGCTCCCGCTCGCCCAGCCGGTTCAGCGGCGTGGTCACCGTGTTCAGGCCCTGGTGCATATCGCGCGCGAGCGGGTCGACGAAAAGCAGGCCGGTGGCGATCTCGCCGGCGGCCTGCAGCGCCGCCACCTGGTTCATCGCGGCGATACGGTCGGTGGGGTCGTAGTCGGGATGCAGGCGGCGCAGCCGCATCTGGCCGCCGTCGGGCTGGGGCAGCATGATCAGCGCCTCGTCGCCTGAGGCTTGTTGCTCGGCAGCCAGATCAATGAAGTCGATGCGGTTGAGCGCCTCGTTGTGCTCGCGTACATGGTCGTAGCTGCGCGTGCTGCCGGCATGGTTGTTGAACGCGACGCAGGGGCTGATCACATCGATGAAGGCCGCGCCGCGATGCTTGATCGCGCCCTCGATCAGCGGCACCAGCTGGCTCTTGTCGCCGCTGAAAGACCGCGCGACGTAGGTGGCGCCCAGTTGCAGGGCCAGGCTGACCAGGTCGATCGCAGCGTCCTGATTGGTCGCGCCCTTCTTGGCCGTCGAGCCGCGGTCGGCGGTGGCACTGAACTGGCCCTTGGTCAGGCCGTAGACGCCGTTGTTCTCGACGATATAGACCATGGCCACACCCCGGCGCATCGCGTGGGCAAACTGGCCCAGGCCTATCGAGGCCGAGTCGCCGTCGCCGCTGATGCCCAGGTAGAGCAGCTCGCGGTTGGCCAGGTTGGCGCCGGTCAGCACACTGGGCATGCGGCCGTGCACGGTGTTGAAGCCATGGCTGGCGCCGAGGAAGTAGTCCGGGGTCTTGGAGCTGCAGCCTATACCCGAGAGCTTGGCGACGCGGTGCGGCGCGATGTCCAGCTGCCAGCAGGCCTGGACGATGGCGGCCGAAACGGAATCGTGGCCGCAGCCGGCGCACAGGGTTGAGACCTTGCCCTCGTAGTCGCGCCGGGTGTAGCCGACCGCATTCTTCTGCAGCGATGGGTGATGGAGCTTGGGTTTGGCGAGGTAGGTCATGCCGGCTCCTGTCGGGGCGTGGTGGCGAGGGCATGCACATGGCGGGTGATCGCCTGCGTGATGAAGCGCGCGGTGATCGGCGTGCCGTCGAAATGCAGCACGCGGGTCAGCCGCGCCGGGTTCAGTTCCAGCTCGTTGATGAGCAGCGTGCGCATCTGCGCGTCGCGGTTTTGCTCGACGACGAAGACCTGCTCATGCGCGCGCACGAACTCGCCGACCAGGGCCGGGAAAGGGA
The DNA here is from genome assembly GCF_028462495.1 of Paucibacter sp. XJ19-41. Classification (NCBI taxonomy): domain Bacteria; kingdom Pseudomonadati; phylum Pseudomonadota; class Betaproteobacteria; order Burkholderiales; family Sphaerotilaceae; genus Roseateles; species Paucibacter sp. XJ19-41. Next base: position 25,358 of record NZ_JAQOWX010000061.1, on the reverse strand, counting down.
AAGCGCGCAGCCGCAGCCCGTCCAGATGGATGCCGGCCTCGGCCAGGGCCTGCAGGGCCTCGTCCATGGCCGGCGCGGTGGAGCCGAAATAGATCACGCCCAACACCGTCTTGGCCGCCGCCGGCTTCAGCACCGGCTGCGGCACCAGGGTCGCGGCGGTGGAGAATTTCTTCTGCAGGCGCTCGACGTTGTAGAGATAGTCGGCGCCGGCCTCGGAGTACTGCGCCCGGGCATTGCGGGTGGTGCCGCGCGTGAAGTAGGCCCCCTTGCTGGCATGGGTGCCGGGCAGGGTGCGCCAGGGAATACCGTCGCCGTCGACATCCTCGTAGCGGCCTTGATGGGCGCCGGCGTCCAGCTGTTCGGCGCTCAGCACCTTGCCCCTGTCATAGCTGCGCGTCTCGTCCCATGCCAGCGGCTCGCACAGGCGCTGGTTCATGCCGATGTCCAGATCGCTCATCACGAAGACCGGGGTTTGCAGCCGGTCGGCCAGGTCCAGCGCGGCCGCTGCATGCTCGAAGCACTCCTTCGGATCCTCGGGCAGCAGCAGCACATGCTTGGTGTCGCCATGCGAGGCATAGGCGCTGCTGAGCAGATCGGCCTGCTGGGTGCGGGTGGGCATGCCGGTCGAGGGGCCGCCGCGCTGCACATCGATGATGGTGATCGGGATCTCGGCGAAATAGGCCAGGCCCAGGAACTCGGTCATCAGCGAGACGCCGGGGCCCGAGGTCGCGGTGAAGGCGCGCGCGCCGTGCCAGCCGGCGCCGGTGATCATGCCGATCGAGGCGATCTCGTCCTCGGCCTGCACGATGGCGTAGCGGTGCTGCCCAGTCTGCGGGTCGACCCGGTAGCTGGCGCAGTATTTCTGGAAGGCCTCGGCCACCGAGGAGGAGGGCGTGATCGGGTACCAGGCGCAGACCGTCGCGCCGCCATACACGCAGCCCAGCGCGGTGGCGGCATTGCCCTCGATGAAGATGCGCTCGCCGATGCGGTCGGCACGCCGGACCTTCAGCCGCAGCCCTCCTTCCAAGGATTGGCCCAGGTGATCGCGCGCGAACTCGCGGCCGGCGTGCAGGGCCCGCACATTCGAGTCCAGCAGCTTCTCCTTGCCGCGGTACTGCTCGGCAAAGAGCGTCTCGATCTCGGCCGGGTCCATCTCCATCAGCTGGCTGAGCGCCCCCAGCACCATGATGTTCTTGAAGAGCTGGCGCTGGCGCGAGTCCTCGTAGGTGGCGTTGCAGATGGCGGTGACCGGCATGCCCAGCACATGGATGTCGCTGCGCGGCACCGCCTCGGGGCCTAGCGGCCGGGTCGAGTCGTAGAACAGATAGCCACCCGGCTCCACCTCGGCCACGTCCTGGGCCCAGGTCTGCGGATTCATCGCCACCATCAGGTCGACGCCGCCGCGCCGGCCCAGCCAGCCGGCCTCGCTGACACGCACCTCGTACCAGGTCGGCAGGCCCTGGATATTGCTGGGGAAGATATTGCGCGGGCTGACCGGCACGCCCATGCGCAGGATCGCTTTCGCGAACAGTTCGTTGGCCGAGGCCGAGCCCGAGCCGTTGACATTGGCGAACTTGACGACGAAATCGTTGACCGCCTCGATACGGCTCATCTGGACACCCCGCTTGCCGAGTACGCCAAGCGACCCTCCGAGAGGGTCGGGCCTTGCTTGGGGCGGCCCGGCGCGGCGGCCCTCATGCGCTTCTCCTGATCGCGAGATCCCGGCAGCCCGGTCCCGCCTTGGTCGTCAGCAGCAGGAACTTCTGCATATCCCAGGCCCCGGTCGGGCAGCGCTCGGCGCACAGGCCGCAATGCAGGCAGACGTCTTCGTCCTTGAACATCCCGCGGGCCGTCTTCAAGGCGCCGCTGACATCCAGCTCCTGGCTCAGGTTCAGCGCCGGTGCCTTGAGCCGCTGGCGCAACCCGGCCTCCTCGCCGTTTTCGGTAAACGTGATGCAGTCCGTCGGGCAGATGTCCACGCAGGCATCGCACTCGATGCAGAGCTTGTCGCTGAACACTGTCTGCACATCGCAGTTCAGGCAGCGCTGCGCCTCCTTGAAGGCGGTGGCGGCATCGAAGCCCAGCTCCACCTCCACCCGGATGCTGGCCAGCGCCTTGTCGGCCGCAGTCCAGGGCACCTTGTTGCGCATGTCGTTGGAGGGGTTGTTGTCGTAGCTCCACTCATGGATGCCCATCTTCTGCGACAGCAGATTGACATGCGGCGCCGGCCGCCTGCTCACCGGCTCGGCATGCAGAAAGCGGTCGATAGACACCGCCGCCTCATGGCCGTGGGCCACCGCCCAGATGATGTTCTTGGGCCCGAAGGCGGCGTCGCCACCGAAGAAGACCTGGGGCAGGCTGGACTGGTGGCTGATCGCGTCCAGCACCGGCAGCCCCTGCCCGTTGAAGTCTATGCCCGCATCGCGCTCTATCCAGGGGAAGGCGTTCTCCTGGCCCACGGCCAACAGCACCTCGTCGCAGGGGATCACAATCTCGTCGCCTTGCTGCACCCGCTTGAAGCGCATGCCGGTCAGCCGGCCCGCGCCGTCATGCTCGAAGGCCAGCGGCTGATGGAAGTCCAGTATCGGGATGCCCTCGTGCTGCGCATCCTCCTTCTCCCAGGGCGAGGCCTTCATCTGCGCATAGCCGCTGCGCACCGCCACCGTGACGGACTCGGCCCCCAGCCGGCGGGCCGAGCGGCAGCAGTCCATCGCGGTATTGCCGCCGCCCAGCACGATGACGCGCGGCTTGACGGCCGTGACATGGCCGAAGGACACGGAGGCCAGCCAGTCGATGCCGATATGGATGTCAGCGGCAGCCTCCTGCCGGCCCGGCAGGCTCAGGTCTCGCCCACGCGGAGCACCGCTGCCGACAAACACCGCGTCATAGCCCTCGGCCAGCAGCGCCTTCATCGACGCAATGCGCTGGCCGGCGCGCAGCTCGACGCCCAGGCCCAGGACGAACCCGCACTCCTCGTCGATCACGCTCTCGGGCAGGCGAAAGCGCGGAATCTGCGTGCGGATGAAGCCGCCCGCCTTGGCCTCGCCGTCGAACACCGTCACCGCATAGCCCTGTGTCGCCAGATCTCGCGCCACCGTCAGCGACGCCGGGCCGGCACCGACGCAGGCGACCTTCTTACCATTGCGCGGCAGCGGCTGCGGCAGCATCGCGCGCAGCTCCTCGCTCTTGTTGTCCGCCGCGACACGCTTGAGCCGGCAGATCGCCACCGCCTCCGGCTTTTGTGCGTTCGCCTCTTCCCCCCGCCCGCGCCGGCAAGCCGGCTCGCAGGGCCGGTCGCAGGTGCGGCCCAGCACGCCCGGGAAGACGTTGGACACCCAGTTGACCAGATAGGCCTCGTCATAGCGGCCCTGGGCAATCAGGCGGATGTACTCGGGGACGGGGGTGTGGGCCGGACAGGCCCACTGGCAGTCGACGACCTTGTGGAAATAGGCCGGATCGGCGATGTCGCTGGGCTGCACCTGGCTGACCTCCTGCATGGGGCTAAGCGAGCAGGGCCCACCGTCCAGAACAGGGCGAACTCGCGCCAGATCGGTGCCTCACTCCTCGAGCCAGTCTACGCCCGGCGCACCAGCTTGGGATGCAGGGGCAAACCCGGGCGGCGCATGCCGTAGACTGCGCCCCATAAAACTTGGACAACAAGCAAGCAGGGAGAGGCCCAGCATGACGCTGAGCATGGAGGGGGTCCTGGCCCTCGCACCGGACGAGTCCTCGGCCAAGGCCGCGCGCGGCCTGCAGGCGCCAGGCGGCTGGCCGCTGCTGGGCGCCAGCCCGCGCGCGCTGTGGGGCGAGTGCAAGGGCAGTGGCGCCAAGCCGTATCAAACCCAGGTCGATCTGTCCGGGCCCGCCTTCCGCTGCAGCTGCCCCAGCCGCAAATTCCCCTGCAAGCATGGCCTGGCCCTGCTGATGCTGCATGTGCAGAACGCCCCGCTGTTCAGCGCCGCCAGCGAGCCGCCGGCCTGGGTCAGCGAATGGCTGGAGGCCCGCGCCGACAAGGTGCAGAAAAAGGAAGTCCAGGCCAGCGCACCTGCACCGGCGGCGAACCCCGAGGCCGCCGCCCAGCGCGAGGCACAGCGCTGGGAACGGATCGCATTGGCCGGCCAGGACCTGCAGCGCTGGCTGGCCGACCAGCTGAACCAGGGAATGGGGGCGCTGAACACCGAGGCCTTGAAGACCTGGCAGAGCATGGCGGCCCGCCTGGTCGACGCCCAGGCCCCCGGCCTAGCCCAGCGCCTGCGCGAGGCCGCCGCCGGTGTGCACCAGGGTGCGGACTGGCCCGAGCGCACGCTGGCACGCCTGGGTCTGCTGCAGCTGGCCTGCGAGGCTCTGGCCCGGCGGCAAGACCTGGCCCCCGCCATGCAGGCGGAGCTGCGCCAGCTGCTCGGTTGGCCGTTGGAGCGGGCCGATGTTCTGGCCAGTGGCGAGCGGGTGGACGATGCCTGGACCGTGCTGGCGTCCTTCAGCGAGGAGCGTGAGGACCGGCTGACGGAGCGGCGCGTCTGGCTGCAGGGCGAGTCCACGGGTCGGCGCGCCCTGCTGCTGGACCATGCCTTCGCCGGCCGCGGTTTTGAACAGGCCTGGCTGGTGGGTAGCCGGCAGCGCGCCGTCCTGGCGTTCTATCCCGGCAGCGCCGGGCTGCGAGCGCTGTGCATCGAGAGCCCGGTGCAGGAAGGCGTGGCTCGCTGGCCTGCCACCGAACTGAGGCAGGAGTGGCAGGTCCTGGCCGAGCGCGTGGCCGCCAGCCCCTGGCTGCCCTTGCAACCCATGGTGTTGAGCAAGGCCGTGCTGCTGCGCGCGGGCACGCATTGGCAGATCGCCTGCGAGGGCCAGGTCTTGCCTGCCGCCATTCCCGACACCCAGGCCTGGCAGCTGCTGGCCTTGCAGGGCGGGGCGCCGCTGGGTCTGATGGGCGAGTGGGATGGCCGCACGCTGCGCCCGCTGAGCGTCTGGAACCCGGCGGCGCCCGCCCCACTCTGGCTGCTTGGAGCCGCGTCATGAGCAAGGGCAGCAGCAGCGCTTGGGCGCCCTTGCTGCCCGCCGCCATGGTGGGTACGCAGCGCCAAGCCCCGCCGGATGGCGCCGCCTGGCCGGGCGCGATCGGCGC
>NZ_JAQOWX010000061.1:0-20104 GCF_028462495.1 Paucibacter sp. XJ19-41 | reverse complement strand
CTGCGCAGCGCCGCCGTGCTGGCGGCCTGCGGCCTGGCCGGGGCACGCGGGCTTGAGCCCGCGCAGGGCTTGCCGGCGGCCGCGCCTGCCGAACGCTTGTCGGCGCCACCGCCCGGCCCGCTGAACGAGGGCCTGGGCTGGGTCTTGCAAGAAGGCCCGGCCCAGCTGCAGCACGAGGCCTTGCTGCGCCTGGCCGCCCTGGGCTTGCGCCTGCCGCATGGTCTGCTGCCCCAGGCACTGGAGGCCGGCCGGCGCTCGTTGGCGCTGCGTGCGCCGCTGCTGCCGGTGCTGGGTGCACGCGGCCTGTGGCTGGCGGCCCAGCACGCAGACTGGGCCTGGGCGGCCGGTGTGGCCGGCGCCGATGCCGACGACCCCAGCCAGTGGAGCGAGGGCAGCCTGGCCCAGCGCTGCGCCTGGCTGCAGCGCCTGCGTCAACGCGACCCAGCGGCGGGACGGACCGAGCTGGAACAGGTCCTGCCCGCGCTGCCGGCCAAGGAGCGCGCCGACTTGCTCGGGGCCCTGGCCACCGGCCTGGGGCCGGAGGATGAAGCCCTGCTGGAGCGGCTGTGCGCCGACCGCAGCCGCGAGGTGCGTCAGCAGGCCCAGGCCATGCTGCGGAGCCTGCCAGACAGCGCGCGGGCGCATCGGGCGCAGGCCTGCGTCGCGAGCCTGCTGACGCGGCAGCGCCGCTTGCTGGGAGCGGATCGCTGGCTGGTCGATGCGCCAGCCCAGGCCGATCCCGCCTGGGCCGGCGACCTGGCCGAGCGACCGCGCCACGACACGCTGGGCGAGCGGGGCTGGTGGCTCTGCCAGCTGGTCGGCCAGATCCCGCTGCGCTGGTGGACCGAGCAGCTGGCCATGGACCCGCCGGCCCTGCTGGCCTGGGCGGCCGGCACCGACTGGCAGGAGGCCTTGCTGCGCGGGTGGCACGAGGCCTTGCTGGCCGCGCCCGAGGCGGCCTGGTGCGATGCCTTGCTGGCGCGCTGGCCTCATGAGCTTCTGCATGTGAGCGACCATCAACTGATGCGCGCACTGCCGGCCGAGCTGCGCGAACGCCACTGGCTGCGCCGACTCGGCGAGCAGGGTGCGGCAGCCTTGATCCCGGCCATGCAGGACTTGCGTGCCAACTCGGCCCCCGGGCAGGTACTGAGCCCGGCGCTGTCACAGGCGTTGGCCACCCAGCTGGCACACAGCATCACCGCCGGTGCGCTGATGCACGACGCCTCGCTGCGCTTTCACCTGACCGAGTTGCTGTGCTTGCTCCACCCCCGCTCGCTGGACCTGCTGCCGCCCTGGCCACGCAGCGCGGACGAGGCCGGCGGCTTGAGCGATCTGCTGGCCAGCTGGGAGCGACTGCTGCAACTGCGTCAGGCCCTTTTTCATTCTTCGACCTCCGCCACACCGACACCCCCATGAACGCCAACACCACCCCCGTGCTGCGCCAGCATGCCGAGACGCAGTTCGCCGAAGAGCTGGCCGAGCTGAGCCGCCAGGACACGCGTCAGCGCCCCGAGAACTGGGCGCTCTCCCCATGGGCCGTGCTGCGCTATCTGATGGGCGGCACGCTGGACAACGGTTTCGAGATCAGCCCCAAATACATCGGCAGTGCGCGCCTGATGGAGGTGGCCGTGGCCACGCTGGCCACCGACCGCGCGCTGCTGCTCTACGGTGTGCCCGGCACGGCCAAGAGCTGGGTCTCCGAGCATCTGGCCGCCGCCATCAGCGGCGACTCCACCCTGCTGATCCAGGGCACGGCCGGCACCAGCGAAGAGCAGCTGCGCTACGGCTGGAACTATGCGCAGCTGCTGGCCCACGGCCCCTCGCAGGCGGCCCTGGTGCCCAGCCCGCTGATGCAGGCCATGCGCCACGGCAAGATCGCGCGCGTCGAAGAGCTGACCCGCATCCCCGCCGATGTGCAGGACAGCCTGATCACCGTCTTGTCCGAGAAGACCCTGCCCATCCCCGAGCTGGGCAGCGAGGTGCAGGCGGTGCGTGGCTTCAGCGTGATCGCCACGGCCAACAACCGGGACAAGGGCGTCAACGAGCTGTCCTCGGCCCTGAAGCGGCGCTTCAACACCGTGGTGCTGCCGGTGCCGGCCAGCGAGGACGAGGAGGTGGCCATCGTCGTCAAGCGGGTGGCCGAGATGGGCCGCTCGCTGCAGCTGCCAGCCGAGCCGCCGGCGCTCAAGGAGGTGCGGCGCCTGGTGCAGATCTTCCGTGAGCTGCGCAATGGCAAGACCGAAGACGGCAAGACCCAGCTCAAGTCCCCCAGCGCCACGCTCAGCAGCGCCGAGGCGATCTCGGTGATCAACAGCGGCCTGGCCCTGGCCGGCCACTTCGGTGACGGCGTGCTGCGCCCGCATGATCTGGCCGCCGGCCTGATCGGCGCCGTGGTCAAGGACCCGGTGCAGGACCAGCTGGTCTGGAACGAATACCTGGAGACCGTCGTCAAGGAGCGCAGCGACTGGAAAGATCTGTACCGCGCCTGCCGCGATCTGCAAGGCTGAGACAGGCGCCTCATGCATTTCTTTGGCATCCGCCACCACGGCCCCGGCAGCGCGCACAGCCTCTTGCAGGCGCTGCAAGCCCTGCAGCCCGACTGCCTGCTGGTCGAGGGCCCGCCCGAGGGCGAGGCCCTGCTGCCGGCTCTGCTGCACGAGCAGATGCAGCCGCCGGTGGCCCTCTTGAGCTACTGCCCGGAAGAGCCACGGCTGGCCGTCTACCACCCCTTTGCCGAGTTCTCGCCCGAGTGGCAGGCGCTGCGCTGGGCCTTGGGGGCCGGCGTGCCGGCCCGCTTCATCGACCTGCCCCTGGCCCAGGCACTGGCGCTGCAGAAGGCAGCCGCTGACGAGGCTGCTGAAGAGGCCCCAGACGCAGCGCCCGACAGCGAGCCCGAGCACGGCCGCAGCGCCGACCCGCTGGGCTGGCTGGCCCAGGCGGCCGGCTATGCCGATGGCGAGGCCTGGTGGAACCATATGGTGGAGGAGCGCGGCGATGGCGAGGCCCTGTTTGCGGCCATCGAGGAGGCCATGACCGCACTGCGCGCCGAGGCCCCTGTGCACGGCGGCGCCGACCCCCGTGAGGCGCAACGCGAAGCCCTGCGCGAGGCGCAGATGCGCCAGGGCCTGCGCCAAGCCCAGAAAGACGGCTTCACCCGCATCGCCGTGGTCTGCGGCGCCTGGCATCTGCCGGCGCTGCGGGCCAAGACCACGGCCAAGGCCGACCAGGCCCTGCTCAAGGACGGGCTCAAGGACGCGCCCAAGCTCAAGGTCCAATCCACCTGGGTGCCCTGGACCTACCAGCGTTTGAGCCGTGCCAGCGGCTACGGTGCCGGCATTGCCGCACCGGGCTGGTATGAACATCTGTGGCATTGCGCCCAGGACCCCGCCAAGCGGCCGCGCGCGGTGGGCTGGTTGGCGCGGGTGGCGCGGCTGCTGCGCGAACGCGATCTGGACTGCTCCAGCGCCCACCTGATCGAGGCCACCCGGCTGGCCGAAAGCCTGGCCGCGCTGCGCGAACGCCCGTCCCCCGGCCTGGCCGAGATGGACGAGGCCTGCCGCGCCGTGCTGACCCTGGGTGACGAGAGCCAGCTCCGCTTCATTGCCGACGCCCTGGTGGTGGGCGACCGCCTGGGCAGCGTGCCGGCCGATGTGCCCACCGTGCCGCTGCAGCGCGAGCTGGCCCAGGCGCAGAAGACGCTGCGCCTGAAGCCCGAGGCTTTGGAGAAAACCCTGGACCTGGATCTGCGCCAGGCCAATGACCTGGCACGCAGCCAGCTGCTGCACCGCCTCACCCTGCTGGACCTGCCCTGGGGCCGGCTGGCCCGGCTGAGCCGCAGCGCGCGCGGCAGCTTCCACGAGGTCTGGACCCTGCAATGGCAGCCCGAGTTTGCGCTGCGCCTGATCGAGGCCAGCCCCTGGGGCCAGACCCTGGCCGGGGCCGCCAGCGCCCGCGTGGCCCAGCGCTGCGCCGAGGCAGCCCAGCTGGCGGAGCTGGCGGGCCTGGTGGACGCCGCCCTGCTGGCCGATCTGCCCGAGGCCGTGGCCGCGGCCACACGGGCGCTGCAAAACCGTGCCGCGCTGAGCGGCGATGCCGGCCAGCTCCTGGGCGCACTGGCGCCCCTGGCCCAGGTGTTCCGCTACGGCAATGTGCGCGGCACCGATGCCGCCCTGGTGAGCCAGGTGCTGGACGGCCTCATCTTGCGCGCCGCCCTGGCCCTGCCGCTGGCCTGCGGTGCGCTCGACGAGGGCGCCGCCGAGGCCCTGCGCGAAGCGCTGCTGGCCGCCCATGGCGCGGTGGCGCTGCGCCAGAGCGAGGCGCAGACCGAGGCCTGGCAGCGTACGCTGGCCCAGGTGGCCCAACAGCAAGGCGCCCATGAGCTGCTGCAAGGCCTGGCCACGCGCCTGCTGCTGGATGCCGGGGTCTGGGAGGCCGAGCAGGTCGCCACCGGCCTGTCCCTGCACCTGTCCAGCGGCAGCGAGCCGGCCCGCGCCGCCGCCTGGCTGGACGGCTTCCTGAACCGCAACGCCCTGGTGCTGCTGCACGACAGCACCGTCTGGGGCCTGGTGGACGCCTGGCTGGCCGGGCTCAGCGAGGCGCACTTCCAGGGGGTCTTGCCCCTGGTGCGGCGCAGCTTCTCCGGCTTCAGCGCCAGCGAACGGCGCGAGCTGGGCGAACGCGCGGCCGAGGGTGGCAGCGGGCGACAGAACACAGAAGCGGCGGCCCCGAGCTGGGACCCGGCACGCGCCGAACTGGCCCTGCCTCTGCTGCGTCAACTGCTGGGGATCCCCGCATGAGCGACAACACGACACGGCTGCGCCGCTGGCGACTGGTGTTAGGGGGAGAAGCCCAAGCCAGCTGCGGCGCTCTGGACGGCCCGCTGGCCGAGATGGACCAGGCCCTGGCCGCCCTCTACGAGCCCGAAGGCCCCGGCGGCCTGGGCCGGCGCCCGGGCGGGCGCGGCGGCTCCAACCCGCAGGTGGCGCGCTGGCTGGGTGACATCCGCAAGTACTTCCCCGGCTCGGTGGTGCAGGTGATGCAGCGCGACGCGCTGGAGCGACTGAAGCTGCGCGACATGCTGCTGCAGCCCGAGATGCTCAACACCCTGCAGCCCGATGTGCATCTGGTGGCCAGCCTGCTGGCCCTGGCCTCGGTGATTCCGGCCGGCACCAAGGAGACCGCGCGGCGGGTGGTGCGCCAGGTGGTGGAGGTCTTGATGCAACGCCTGGAGGAACCGATGCGGTCGGCCGTCAGCGGCGCACTGGATCGCAGCCAGCGCAATCGCCGGCCGCGCCATGCCGAGATCGACTGGCACCGCACCATACGCGCCAACCTGCGCCACTGGCAGCCCGACTACCGCACCGTGGTGCCACAAACCCTGCTGGGCTATGGCCGCAAGGCGCGGCGGCCGCAGCGCGAGGTGATGCTGTGCATCGACCAGAGCGGGTCGATGGCCCATTCGGTTGTCTATTCCAGCATCTTCGGCGCGGTGCTGGCCTCGCTGCCAGCGGTGGCGACAAAACTGGTGGTGTTCGACACCGCCGTGGTCGATCTCAGCGAGCAGCTCGACGATCCGGTCGATGTGCTGTTCGGCGTGCAGCTCGGCGGTGGCACCGACATCAACGGCGCGGTGGGCTATTGCCAGTCCATCATCCGCGAACCGCGCAACACCATCCTGGTGCTGATCTCTGACCTGTACGAGGGTGGGGTCGAGGAAGGCCTGCTGCGCCGCGCGGCCGAGCTGGTCGAGGCCGGGGTGCAGTTCATCACCCTGCTGGCCCTCAGCGACGAGGGTGCGCCCGCCTACGACCGCAGCCTGGCCACCAAGCTGGCTGCGCTGGGTGTACCTTCCTTCGCCTGCACACCGGACGCCTTCCCCGGCCTGATGGCCGCCGCGATCCGGCGCGACGATGTGGCGGCCTGGGCCGCAGGGCAAGGGCTGGTGACGCAAGGACCTTGATGCCGGTATTCCTTGTTTCCTTACTATCCTGCTCTGCGATTTGCAGGATTTCCGGAAAGCGGATTGAGTGATTTCCTTGTTCCATTGAAGATCCGACCCCGGATGGGCCCGGGATCGAGATCACCCCGGCGAAGTCCGGAAAGCCCCGCCAAAACCACGCAAGGCCCCCGACCTGCGCAGCCCCGAGGAGACGAGCAGATGACGGCCACGAAGAAAACCGCCAAGCCGGCCAAAACCATCGAGCCGCGCGGCAGCCACGACCGCATCCGCGTGCAGGGCGCGCGGGTCAACAATCTGAAGGACATCAGCGTCGAGCTGCCCAAACGTCGGCTGACGGTATTCACCGGGGTCTCGGGCTCGGGCAAAAGCTCGCTGGTGTTCGGCACCATCGCGGCGGAATCGCAGCGCCTGATCAACGAGACCTACAGCGCTTTTGTGCAGGGCTTCATGCCGACGCTGGCGCGGCCCGAGGTCGATGTGCTGGAAGGGCTGACGACGGCCATCATCGTGGACCAGGAACGCCTGGGCGCCAACGCCCGCTCGACCGTGGGCACGGTGACCGATGCCAACGCGATGCTGCGCATCCTGTTCAGCCGGCTCGGCCAGCCGCAGATCGGCCCGCCCAGTGCCTTTGCCTTCAACGTGCCATCGGTGCGGGCCGTGGGGGTGATCGAGGTCGAGCGCGGCGCCGGCAGCAAGGCCGTCAAGCAGAACTTCACCCGCCTGGGCGGCATGTGTCCGCGCTGCGAGGGCATGGGCTCGGTCAGCGATATGGACCTGGGCCAGCTCTATGACGACAGCAAGTCGCTCAACGAAGGGGCGCTGACGATACCCGGCTACAGCATGGACGGCTGGTTCGGCCGCATCTTCAATGGCTGCGACTTCTTCGACCCGGACAAGCCAATCAGCAAATTCACCAAGCGGGAGCTGCACGACCTGCTGTACAAGGAGCCGACCAAGATCAAGGTCGACGGCATCAACCTGACCTACGAGGGCCTGATCCCGAAGATCCAGAAGTCGATGCTGTCCAAGGATGTGGACACGCTGCAGCCCCATGTGCGTGCCTTTGTCGAGCGGGCCGTGACCTTCACGACCTGCCCCGATTGCGCCGGCACCCGGCTCGGCGAGGCGGCCCGCTCCTCGCGGATCGGCAAGCTCAACATCGCCGACGCCTGCGCGCTGCAGATCAGCGAGCTGGCCGACTGGGTGCGCGGGCTGAGAGCGCCAACGGTGGCGCCGCTGCTGGCCGCGCTGACGCACACGCTGGACTCCTTTGTCGAGATCGGCCTGGGCTATCTGTCGCTGCAGCGGCCCTCGGGCACGCTGTCGGGCGGCGAGGCCCAGCGGGTCAAGATGATCCGCCATCTCGGCTCGGCGCTGACCGATGTCAGCTATGTATTCGACGAGCCCACCATAGGCCTGCACCCACACGACATCCAGCGCATGAACGAGCTGCTGCTGCGCCTGCGCGACAAGGGCAACACGGTGCTGGTGGTCGAGCACAAGCCCGAGACCATCCAGATCGCCGACCATGTGGTCGACCTCGGCCCCGGCGCCGGCAGCGCCGGCGGCAGAGTCTGCTTCGAAGGCAGCGTCGCGGGTCTGCGCGCCAGCGACACGCTGACCGGCCGCCATTTCGACGACCGGGCCGCACTGAAGCCGCAGCTGCGCCAGCGCAGCGGCGCGCTCTCGATACGGGGCGCCAACACCAACAATCTGCGCGATGTCGATGTCGACATCCCGCTGGGCCTGCTGGTGGTGGTCACCGGCGTGGCCGGCTCGGGCAAGAGCTCGCTGCTGCACGGCGCGATGCCGGCCGGCGCCGGCGTGGTCTTCGTGGACCAGGGCGGGGTGCGCGGCTCGCGGCGCAGCAACCCGGCCACCTACACCGGCCTGCTGGACCCGATTCGCAGCGCCTTCGCCAAGGCCAATGGGGTCAAGCCCGCGCTGTTCAGCGCCAATTCCGAGGGCGCCTGCCCCGGCTGCAACGGCGCCGGCGTCGTCTACACCGAGCTCGGGCCGATGGCCAGTGTCGCCAGCCCCTGCGAGGACTGCGAGGGCAAGTGCTTCCAGGCCGCCGTGCTGCAGCATCGCCTGGGTGGCCGCGACATCAGCGAGGTGCTGGCGATGTCGGTGGCCGAGGCCCGTGACTTCTTCAGCGCCGGCGCGGCGCGCCTGCCGGCCGCGCTGGCCATCCTCGAGCGCCTGGCCGATGTGGGCCTGGGCTATCTGCGTCTGGGCCAACCGCTGACCACGCTGTCCGGCGGCGAGCGCCAGCGCCTCAAGCTGGCCAGCCATATGTCAGAGAAGGGCGGCATCTATGTGCTGGACGAGCCCACCGCCGGCCTGCACCTGGCCGATGTCCAGCAGCTGCTGGGCCTGCTGGACCGTTTGGTCGACGCCGGCAAATCGGTCATCGTGATCGAGCACCACCAGGCCGTGATGGCCCATGCCGACTGGATCATCGACCTCGGCCCCGGCGCCGGCCACGACGGCGGCCGCATCGTCTTCGAGGGCACACCCGCCGCGCTGGTCAAGGCGCGGTCGACGCTGACGGGGCGGCATTTGGCGGGGTATGTGAGGGGGTGAGGGGAACACCACAAGCCCAAGCGCTCGACGACACCTTTCGAGTAAATTCGGCAGCATGCTGAGCAGCGCCCCGGCCGACCCCTCCCTCATCGACTCGCGCCAGGCCGCGTGGCGCCTGCTGGTCACATTGGGCCTGGTGGTGCTGGGCAATAGCAGCATGTATGTGGTGGCTGTCGTGCTGCCCACAGTGCAGGCCGAATTCGGCATCGGCCGGGCCGAGGCCGCCATGCCCTACACGCTGATGATGGTCTGCCTGGGGCTGGGGGGCATCTGGACCGGGCGGCTGGCCGACCGTCATGGCCTGATGCCGGTGTTGTGGGTCGGCGCGCTGGCGGTCTGCGGCGGCTTTGTCTGGGCCGGCTTGTCGGGCAGCATCTGGGCCTTCGGCCTGGCGCATGGTCTGCTGGGATTCATCGGCAGTTCATCCACCTTCGCGCCGCTGCTGGCCGACACCGCCCTGTGGTGGAACCGGCGGCGCGGCATTGCCGTGGCCGTCTGCGCCAGTGGCAACTACATCGCCGGCGCGATTTGGCCGCCCATCGTGCAGCATGGCATCGAGACCCTAGGCTGGCGCCACACCTACATGCTGCTGGGCCTGGTGTGCGGGCTGGGTGTGTTTGCGCTGTCGCTGCGCATGCGGCAGCGTCCGCCCCTGGTCAGCGGTGCACCGGCGAGTGCCGGCGCGCCGGTGTTCGACCGCAGCCGCCCGTTCGGCCTGCGTCCTTCTCATGCGCAGTTCCTGCTTTGCGTGGCCGGGGTGGCCTGCTGCGTGGCGATGGCCATGCCCCAGGTCCATATCGTGGCCTATTGCTCAGACCTGGGTTTTGGCGCTGCCCGCGGCGCCCAGATGCTGTCGCTGATGCTGGCCTGCGGCATCGCCAGCCGCCTGGTGTTCGGCCTCATCTGTGACCGCATCGGCGGCATTCGGACGCTGCTGCTGGGCTCGGCCCTACAGGGCCTGGCGCTGCTGCTCTTCCTGCCCTTCGACGGCCTGGTCTCCCTCTATCTGATCTCGGCCCTCTTCGGCCTGTTCCAAGGCGGCATCGTGCCGACCTACGCCATCATTGTGCGCGAGCACTTCGCCCCGCAGGACGCGGGCTCCAGGGTTGGCACGGTCATCATGGCCACCCTGCTTGGCATGGCTCTGGGTGGCTGGATGTCGGGCTGGGTGTTCGACATGACGGGCAGCTACGACGCCGCCTTCGTCAACGGCATCGGATGGAATCTCCTGAACCTCGCCGTCGTCACCTGGCTGTTCTTGCGAGTGCGTGGACTGGAAGGACAGCCCCGAGGGCAGGGGCCGCTCGGGGCCGGGCTGCGCGAGGTTCGATAAGCCCGCCCAGCGCCGCCTGATCTTCAAGGTACCGCCCCGGACCGTGAAGGCCGCTGCGCGACGGCTCAGCGCGCCGCCAGCAGGCCGCGCAGCTTCACGAACGCGAGTCCCGCCATCACGGCGTCGTTGAGCGCGTCGTGGGCGTCGCGCAGGGGCAGATCAAGGTCTTTCATCAGGGTGGCGAAGCGCAGGTCGATGTCGCCGCCGCGCTGAGCGGGTGGCAACTGGCGGTTCTTGAAGTCGTAGTACATCGCCGAGACCTCGATCTTGCGCTGCGGCAGGCGCACGCCCAGCATCGGCCAGATCTCTCGGTTGAGCATCGCGACGTCGAACTCGAGGAAGTAGCCCACCAGGGGCCGGCTGCCGATGAAGTCCAGCAAACGGCGCATCGCCTGCTCGGGGGCCAGCCCTTTGGCGACATCGCTTTCACGCAGCCGATGCACGCGCACGTTGTCGCCCGTCATGCCCCGGTCGGGCCGCACCAGCAGTTCCAGCCGCTCGCTCGTCAGCAACCGATTGCCGACAATGCGCAGCGCGGCGATAGAGACGATCTTGTCCTGGCGCGGGTCCAGGCCGGTGGTCTCGCAGTCCAGCGCCACCCACTCCCCGACCGGTGCGGGATCAAACATGAAGGCGAAGTGCGCATCGGCCAGGTGGTAGAGCATCCAGCGACGTCGCAGCGAAACCAGCCAGCCCAGCATCACTAAGCCTCGTCGAGGTGGAACTGATGCCGCACCAGCGCCTTGAAGCGCTTGACCACGGCGAGCGCATCCTTCAGCAGGTCGCGCTCCAGGCTGCCGAGCCGGTCGGTGCGCACCGCGCCGCTCGCCGGGCGATGCGTATCGAGTTCGCTCAGCCCGGCCTTGAGCCTGAGGCTCATCAGCAGGTGCAGGCTGTCGACCAGGTCGCTCGCCAGCTCGGCAGGCAGCCGCCCCAGCGTCACCAAGGCATCCAGCCGAGCGACAGTGCCGGTAGCCCGCACATGGTCGCGCAGCGCAAGGCTGCGCGTGCCATGCACGATGGCGAAGATGCCTGCCTTCTTCAGATCGAGCAGATGGGGCCCCTGCTCCCCGATCTGCAGCAGCCGGTGCCACCAGCCGGCGCTGGGATCCGGGAAAGCATCGATCGCTGCGGCAAAGCGGCCGAGCAGGGCGTCGTCGGCCGCCACCAGACGATCAAGCTCGGCGCGAACGCCGGCCAGCAGCGCGGCATCGCCGGCGACCGCGTGAGCATCGATAAAGATCGCCAGCGCCATCAGGCCCTCGGCCTCGGGTCGAACCAGCCAGTGGCGCAGCTGGCGGGTGAACTCGCTGGCGCTGCGGCACCAGGCCGGCTTGCTGAGCATGATGCCGCCGGGGCAGTCCGGGTAGCCGAAGTCGCGCAAGGCGGCCGAGAAGCGCTGGCAAGCCTGTGCCACCTCGGCCGCGCCGACCGCCACATCGTCGCGCAGGATCAGGCCGTTGTCCTGGTCGGTCTTCAGCAGCTGCTCGCCGCGCCCCTCACTGCCCATCACGAACAGGCAGCTGCCCGCCACCAGCTCGGCCGGGGCGACAAGCTGCCAGGCACGCTCGAACAGCTTGGCGTTGAGCGCCTGCACCAGCGCCGCGATCTGGCCGACGCGGGTGCCGCCGCGATGCAGCAGGGCAACGAAGCGGGAGATCTTCTCGGCCTGCAGCCGCAGCGCGGCCAGGTCCTGGGCCCGCACGATCTGCACCGTGATCAGGTAGGAGTGGTTGGACAGAAAGCTCAGCAGGTCGAGCTGTTCGAGCAGCCCGACGATGCGCTCGCCCGCGACCACGACGAGCCGGTGCACCTGATGCTGGATCATCAGCGCGAGCGCGTCGAACAGCGGCGCTCCGGACGCAATCGTCACCAGCTCGAAGGTAGCCAGCTCGCGCACCGCCAGCCTGTTCAGCGGGCGGCCATCAAGGATGGCGCGCTGCAGCCCTGTGTTGGTGAAGATGCCGAGCCGCGCGCCATCGCGCACCAGCACGCTGCTGCTGCGCTGGGCCTGCAGCGTCGCGGCCACGGTGACGATGTCGGTCGCACCGTCGACGGTGTGGGCCGGCCGCAGAAAGCCTTCGTCGACCCGCGACATCGTCAGCGCATGCAGCTCGCGCTGGCTGTGGCGCTGCGCCAGGGCGCCAAGCTTCTCGCTCAGATCCGAGAACAGCAGGGCGCCGAACGCGGCATTGCTCGCGATCAAGGCATTGACGGCGCGCCTGGCCAGCGCGTAGGCCACCACCTCCTCGGCCGCGACAAAGCGGTCAGTGGCGCGGCCGGCCACCAGCGAGCGGCCGTCGAAGCAGTCGTCGGGCCCGAAGCTGGCGACCAGCTCGTCCGCATCGAACTGCGACACCTGGCCCTTGATGACAATGAATAGATGTGTGGGCTCGATGTCCGGGCCCAGCAGAATCTCGTCCTGGCGGAAGTAGGCGATGTCGACGCTGTCGCGCACGACGTGCTGCTCGCTCGCGTCGAGGCAGTCGAACGGCGAGTTCGAGAAGTCGAATGCCTTGGGCATGGCAAATCCTGATCCGGGCCGATGCCCAGTAGAGCGCCGTTCAAGGGCAGTGACTGTTCGCTGGCGAACAGACGGCCCCGAAACCTTGCAGCAGGCTTGTCGACATCAACGACCCAGGTGGACCGCCATGCAAGCTGACCTGACGGCGCGTGTCGCGCGCGATCCGAACTACCAAAAGCTGAAGTCCGCGCGTTCGCGCTTCGGCTGGTGGCTGACGGGGGCAATGATGGTCGTCTACTACGGCTTCATCCTGCTGGTGGCCTTTAACAAGCCTTTTCTCGCGACCCGGCTGGGCGAGGGCGTCACGACCCTCGGCATGCCGATCGGCCTGGGCATCATCATTTTCACGGTCGTCATCACCGCGCTCTATGTGCGTCGCGCCAACAGTGAGTTCGACGCGCTGACCGAGCAGATCACCCAGGGAGCGCTGAAGTGAACGCGCCGCGCCTGTTGGCAGCGCTGACCTTGCTCGCCGCCGGCGGCGCGGCACTGGCGGCCGGCGCCGACCTCGGGCAGGCCGACAAGCAACCGACCAACTGGACCGCGATCGGCATGTTCGCGGCCTTTGTCGTCGGCACGCTCTTCATCACCAAATGGGCGGCGGCCAAGACCAAGTCGGCGGCCGACTTCTACACCGCCGGCGGCGGCATCACCGGTTTCCAGAATGGCCTGGCGATCGCCGGCGACTATATGTCGGCGGCCTCCTTCCTCGGCATCTCCGCGGCGGTGATGGTTGGCGGCTTCGACGGGTTGATCTACTCGATCGGCTTCTTAGTCGGCTGGCCGGTCGTGACCTTCTTGCTGGCCGAGCGGCTGCGCAATCTCGGCAAGTTCACCTTCGCCGATGTGGCCGCATTCCGCTTCTCGCAGACGCCGGTGCGCGTCTTCGCGGCCTCCGGCACGCTGGTGGTGGTGGCCTTCTACCTGATCGCGCAGATGGTCGGCGCGGGGCAGCTGATCAAGCTGCTGTTCGGCCTGGAGTACTGGATCGCCGTCGTCATCGTCGGGGCGCTGATGATGGTCTATGTGCTGTTCGGCGGCATGACCGCCACCACCTGGGTGCAGATCATCAAGGCATGCCTGCTGTTGGCGGGCGCCAGCTTCATGGCATTCATGGTGCTCTACAACTTCGGCTTCAGCACCGAGGCGATGTTCGCCAAATCGGTCGAGATCAAGACGGCGCTCGCCTCCGCCGCCGGCAAATCGCCAGACGAGGCGGCCGCACAGGGCTTCTCCATCATGGGCCCGGGCGGCTTCATCAAGGACCCGGTCTCGGCCATCAGCTTCGGCATGGCCCTGATGTTCGGCACCGCCGGCCTGCCCCACATCTTGATGCGCTTCTTCACCGTGCCCAATGCGAAGGAGGCGCGCAAGTCGGTGCTGTGGGCGACCACCTGGATCGGCTACTTCTACATCCTCACCTTCATCATCGGCTTTGGCGCGATCACCTTCGTGCTGACCAACCCGCAGTTCCTCGACGCCAACGGCGGCCTGCTGGGCGGCGGCAATATGGCGGCCATCCACCTGGCCAACGCGGTGGGCGGCAATGTCTTCCTCGGCTTCATCTCAGCGGTGGCCTTCGCGACCATCCTGGCGGTGGTGGCGGGGCTGACGCTGTCGGGCGCCTCGGCGGTGTCGCACGACCTCTACGCCACTGTGCTGAAGCAGGGCAAGGCCGACAGCGTGTCGGAGCTGCGCGTCTCCAAGATAACGACGATTGCACTCGGTGTCGTCGCGGTGGCCCTGGGCATTGCGTTCGAGAAGCAGAACATCGCTTTCATGGTCAGCCTGGCCTTCGCGATCGCCGCGTCGGCCAACTTCCCGGTGCTGCTGATGTCGGTGCTATGGAAGGACTGCACGACCCGCGGCGCGGTGATCGGCGGCTTTCTCGGCTTGGCATCCTCGGTGCTGCTGACCCTGGTGTCGCCGGCCGTGTGGGAGGTGACCCTAGGCAACCCCAAGGGCTCGGCGCTGTTCCCCTATGCCTCGCCGGCGCTTTTCTCGATGACGATAGGCTTTGTCGGCATCTGGCTGTTTTCCATCCTCGACCGCAGCCCGCGCGCCGCGCAGGACCGCGCCGGCTTCGAGGCCCAGCAAGTTCGCTCCGAAACCGGCATCGGCGCCTCGGGCGCCTCCGGGCATTGATGATGGATAAAGGAAGCCCCATGAGCGAGACAAGCACCGCCGACGCCCTGGCACGGTACGCACCACCGCTGGCTCTGGCCTCAAGCGCCCATGTGGCCGGCCGCGCCAGCTACGACATGCTGGTGGCGCAAGCCGATACCGACTACGAGGGCTACTGGGGTCGGCTCGCGCGCGAGTTCGTCCAGTGGAAGACGCCGTTCACGACCCTACTGAACAGTACGCAGGCGCCGCACTTCAAGTGGTTCGAGGATGGCACGCTGAACGTGTCCTACAACTGCCTGGACGCCCAGGTCGCGGGCGGGCGTGGTGACAAGGTGGCCATCATCTTCGAGGCCGACGACGGCACGGTCACACGCAGCAGCTACGCCGAGCTGCTGCGGCGCACCTGCCATATGGCCAACGCGCTGCGCTCGCTGGGCGTGCACAAGGGCGACCGGGTCGTTATCTATATGGCGATGGCGGTCGAGGGCGTGGTCGGCATGCAGGCCTGCGCGCGCCTCGGCGCGGTCCACACGGTCGTGTTCGGCGGCGTCTCTGCCCACACGCAGCGCGACCGCAACGCCGACACCGGCGCGGTGGCGGTGATCACGGCCGACGAGCAGCTGCGCGGCGGCAAGGCGCTACCGCTGAAGACCATCGTCGACGAGGCCCTGGCGCTGGACGGCTGCGAGGCGGTACGCGATGTGATCGTCTACCGGCGCACCGGCGGCGCCATCCCGTGGCAGGCCCGCGACCACTGGATGCACGAGCTCACCACCGTTCAGTCCGATGCCTGCGAGCCCGAATGGGTGAGCGCCGAGCACCCGCTCTTCCTTCTTTACACCTCGGGCTCCACCGGCAAGCCCAAGGGCGTGCAGCATTGCTGCGGCGGCTACCTGGTGCAGGCGGCAGTCACGACGACATGGACCTTCGACCTGCATGACGCCGATGTCTTCTGGTGCACCGCCGACATCGGCTGGGTCACCGGCCACACCTATATCGCCTACGGACCGCTCGCCGTCGGCGCGACCCAGCTGGTGTTCGAGGGTGTGCCGACCTACCCGGATGCCGGCCGCTTCTGGAAGATGATCCAGGACCACCAGGTCTCGGTCTTCTACACCGCGCCCACCGCGATCCGCTCGCTGATCAAGCTCGCAGAAAGCAATGCCGCCGTGCATCCCGACCGCTTCGACCTGAGCAGCCTGCGCATCCTCGGCTCGGTGGGCGAGCCGATCAACCCGGCCGCTTGGACCTGGTACCACCAGCATATCGGCGGCGGGCGCTGCCCCATCGTAGACACCTGGTGGCAGACCGAGACCGGCGGTCACATGATCACGCCGCTTCCCGGCGCAACCTCATTGGTGCCTGGCTCCTGCACGCTGCCCTTCCCCGGCATCATGGCCGCCATCGTCGATGAGACCGGCGCAGACCTGCCCAATGGCCAGAGCGGGCTGCTTGTGATCAAGAAGCCCTGGCCGGCAATGATTCGCACGATCTGGGGCGACGACGCTCGCTACAGATCCAGCTATTTCCCGGGCGAGCTGCGCGGCTACTACCTCGCCGGCGATGGCGCCACACGCGATCCGCAAACCGGCTACTTCACCATCGGCGGCCGCATCGACGATGTGCTCAATGTCAGCGGCCATCGCATGGGCACGATGGAGATCGAGTCGGCGCTGGTGTCCTGTACCCATCTGGTGGCTGAAGCGGCGGTCGGCGGCCGGCCCGACGACACCACCGGCGAATCCATCTGCGCCTTCGTCGTCCTGAAAGGGCCGCGGCCGACGGGGGCGGAGGCCGTCAGGATCGCCACCGAGCTGCGCAACTGGGTCGGTAAGGAGATCGGTCCGATCGCCAAGCCCAAGGAAATCCGCTTCGGCGACAACCTGCCGAAGACCCGCAGCGGCAAGATCATGCGCCGCCTGCTGCGCTCGCTCGCCAAGGGCGAGGCCATCACGCAAGACATCTCGACACTGGAAAACCCCGCAATCCTCGACCAGCTGTCCCAGCCCCGCTGACCCCCATTACCGTCCCGTTCGACAACCAGGAGACAGATCATGGCCCATCAAGCCAACCCCTTCGGCGATGTGAAACAGATGATGGAGAAGTTCAAGATGCCCGGCATCGACATGTCCGCCATCGTCGAGGCGCGCCGCCAGGACATCGAGGCGCTGACCGAGGCCAACAAGGCCGTCTTCGAGGCCATGCAGGCCTTGGCGGCCAAACAGACCGCGATGATGACCGAGGCGATGCAGGGCATGCTCGGAGGCAGCGGCATCTCGGATCCGGTCAAGCAGAGCGCGCTGATGCGCGAGACCTTCGAGACGGCACTGGCCGACATGAAAGACCTCGCCGACACCGTCAGGCAGGCCCAGGCTGAGGCCATGGCTCAGATCGGCCAGCGCGCGGCTCGGCCGGGAGCGAAGACCTGAGCCAGCTCAACCATCGGCGACCTCATACCCCGCATCCCGAGCCGCCTTCACCCAGCGACGAATGCTCGCGCGAACCCGGCGCTGCTGCGCGTCGTCCAGCGGCATATCGACCACCAGCGCCAGTGCGCGGGCCGGTTCGACGTAACCATGGCCAAGCAAGGCCATGCAGAACTCACGGTCCTTGTCGCGGCCGGCCGCAGCCTTGGACATGAAGAGATCAAGCACATCGAGGCAGTAGCCCACGCGGTCGTTGGTGGCCGCGTTCTGGACACGGTGCACGCGCTTCATCCAGCCCACAGGCAGGACAGCGGTCTCGGGTCCGACACCTTGGGCGTAATAACCATAGGTCTCGTGGAACTGCGAGCCTTCGCCGAGCGCCCCTTCGATCTTGTCCGCCAGCTCGGGGGCATGCAGCGGATAGATGTCTGCCTCGGCCGACATCGTGAAGACGGCTTCCGGATTTGGCACCGGACCCAGCATCGACTGGCTGCCCACGATGACGAACTCGTATTGATCGGTCACTTCGCCGCTGGCGCGTATCAGATGCTCGAGTTCCTCGCGGGTCATGTCTGGGCTACTCCGCTGCCGGGTTCCCTGCCTCGCCCAGCAGCACCCCCTTCTTCAGCGCCCTCACCTGGTCCAGAACACTTTGGCGCAGCGAGTCTGGCAACACAGTGATCAGCGGCGAGGCCTGGCGCAGCGCCTGCGCGCGCCGGGTCCGGGCCAACACCCGGCGCCATTTGCCTTGACTCAGGATGTCACGCCATTCGATCCACAAACCGCTGGAGCGCGTGTTGCCGGTATCGAGCCAGCACTCCAGCGTGGCCTGGGCCTGTTGCAGCAGGCCCGGATCGGAGCGGACCAGGCGTACCGCCTCTTCATGCAGAGCCAGGCTTTGCAGATCCTGGACTTGGTGGCGGGACTCATCGGCCGAGACCCTCACCTCCACGACGGGCCGCGCGCGGTGGGACTGGGCCGCAGCCGAGCCCGGCGGCCCCGCTCGCAGCGCATCGCCGGCCAGCAGGGCCAGGTCGCCGCTGATGCCCAGCACCGACATGACACGCAGATAGGTCCCGATGGACGGCCCCGGATCACCGGCCTCGACGGCGCTCAGCGTGGTGCGCGAGATGCCCACGCGCCCGGCCATTGCCACCGTGCCCAGGCCCTGCGCCTTGCGCAGACGCTTGAGCCTGTCGCCCAGTTGCAGCAGCAATTGGCGCTCCAGGACGGCGGTATTGTCGATATATTCCATTTGTTCAGTATTTTAAGCAATTACCGATAATTTGCTTATTTTTCTGGACAAACAATCGCAACTGTCATGGGTACGGAAACAAGCTCAGCTCAATCCTGCGCCCCCTCCTCCACCCCCATGCACTCCGCCCGCCAGCGCAGCATGCCGCCGGCCAGATTGGCGACCTGGGTGAAGCCGGATTTCTGCAGCAGCACGGTGGCCTGGGCCGAGCGGGCGCCGGAGCGGCAGATGGTGACAACGGGCTTGTCCTTGGCGATCTCGGTGCCGGCGCGGGCGGCGAGTTCGGCCAGCGGCAGCAGGCGGGCGCCGGGGATATGGCCCAGCGCGCTGTCACTGAACTCGGCCGGCTCGCGCACATCGATCAACTGGATGGCCTGGTCATTGGCCGCCAGGCATTCGTCCAGCGCCGCCGGCTGGATTTCCCAGATGCCGCCAAAGCTGCAGCTCAGGGGCGCCCAGGTCGGCTCCTGCTGCGCCGCCGCGCTGTCCGGCTCGGGCCGGCCGCAGCGCAGATTGGCGGGCACGGCGATGTCCATCAGCTTGGGGTGGGGCAGGCCGAGGTTGTTCATATAGCCGGCGAAGTCGGCCTCGTTGACATCGCCGCCCAGGCGCGGGTTGTAGCGCCGCTCCTCGGCCACGCTGGTGACCGTCAGACCCCGGTAGTCATGCGCCGGATAGAGCAGGCAGGCCTGCGGCAGCGACAGGATCTGCTGCTGCACCGAGCGGTAGAGCTGGGCCGGGCTGCCCTGCTGGAAATCGGTGCGGCCGCAGCCGCGTATCAAGAGGCTGTCGCCGGTGAAGGCCATGCTGTGGTCGTCCAGCACATAGCTCAGGCAGCCATCGGTATGGCCGGGCGTGGCACGCACCTCGACATAGCGCGCGCCGAAATGCACCCGCTCGCCGTGGCGCAGCAGGCGGTCGGCATTGCTGGCCCCGGCCGCCGCCGACAGCATGATCTGGCTGCCGCTGCCGGCCTTGATCAGCCAGGCGCCGGTGACATGGTCGGCATGCACATGGGTGTCCAGCGTCGCGATGGCGCGCAGGCCCAGCTCGCGCAGCAGCGCGGTGTCGCGCCGCACCTGCTCGAACACCGGGTCGATCAACAAGGCCTCGCCCGAGGCGGCATCGCCGAGCAGATAGGTGTAGGTGGAGGACTGGGGATCGAACAGTTGGCGAAAGACAAGGGCGGACATCGGGAGTCTCCGGAATTCGGGCAGACCCCGATTCTTTCACCCATGGACAAGAGCGGCACGCCGCCGCGCCCCCCTCTTGCGCCACCACAACCACACCCCGCTGGCGCTGAGCCCACAGCCACCGCCAGTCCCATCAGCAGCACCAGCACCTGATAAGGCCAGCCCCACAAGCTGCCCAGATGCAGATTGACAAGCCAGGTCGAGACCGTGTCGCCTGCCGCCGCGCCGCGCGGCAGGTAGAGGCCCAGCAGGCGGCCGTCGTGCGCGTCGATGAAGAGCCGGGTCGCGCCACGGCGCTGGTTCAGATCGCGCTCGGTCTGCAGGCGCAGCTGGTAGACCGGGGCCCCGGGGCGCCGGCTCAGCTCGACCTCCTGCAAGATGGTGAAGCCCCGGGCCTGCGCCGCCTCGGCCGCGCGGGCCCGAGCGATGGGCAAGGCCTGAGCCCAGTCCAGCACCGGCTGGCCCTGGCTGCGTGCCGCCTCGGGCTGATGCTCGAACAGGGTCCGCATCACCGGGCTGTAGACCGGGTCCAGATTGAAGCCCACCGAGGACCAGGCCAGCACGAAGAGCAGAGCCCAAGGCCACAGCCCGCCGGCGCGATGGGCGTCGAACAGGCGCTTGTGCCAGCCGGCGCCGCGCCAACGCAGGGTCCAGGCCGGGCCCCAGCGCGCCAGCCGGCGCGCGCCACGCGGCGGCAG
>NZ_JAQOWX010000060.1:0-33756 GCF_028462495.1 Paucibacter sp. XJ19-41 | reverse complement strand
CTGCATATCGCGGCCCTGCCGGCCCTGGCCCAGCTCTGGCTCACGCCGCTGCTGCCGGCCCTGCAGCGCGAGCTGCCGGGGCTGCAGCTCTCGCTGAGCGCGCTGGAGGCGCCGCCGAATTTCCAGCGCGAGGCCTATGACCTGGGCTTGTTCTATGCGCCGGCGCTGCCGCGCAAGCCGCTGCCCAAGGGTTGCCAGCGCCTGGTGCTGGCCGAGGATGCCTTGCTGCCGGTCTGCAGCCCCAGCCTGCTGGGCCCGCGCGGCCGCGCGCCCGAACTGGCCGAGCAGACCCTGCTGCATGACATCGTCTGGTCGCAGGACTGGGCGCGCTGGCTGAAGGCGGCCGGCCGCAGCGATATCGCCGCGACGGACGGCCCACGCTTCTCGCTCTACAGCATGGCGCTGCAGGCGGCGCTGGCCGGGCAGGGGGTGCTGATGGGGCGGCAACGCCTGGTGGCTGCCGCGCTGGCCGAGGGCAGTCTGGTCGCGCCCTGGGGGGCTGTCGTGCCACTGGCGGAGACCATCGACCTGCTGGTGCCCCTGCCGCGCGCCGGGCAAGACCTGACGCTGCGCCTGGTCGATGCCTTGCAGCGCCTCGGCGGCAAGGGCGCTATGCGAAGATGAGACCACTGTTTCTTTGCAAGGATGTCCCGCCATGATCAAGACCCGTGCTGCCGTCGCCTGGAAGGCCGGTGCCCCGCTGAGCATCGAAGAAGTCCAGCTCGACGGCCCGCGTGCTGGCGAGGTGCTGGTGGAGATCAAGGCCACCGGCATCTGCCACACCGACTACTACACCCTGTCCGGCGCCGACCCGGAAGGCATCTTCCCGGCCATCCTGGGCCATGAGGGGGCCGGCATCGTGCTGGAGGTTGGCGAGGGCGTCACCTGGCTGAAGCCCGGCGACCATGTGATCCCGCTCTACACGCCCGAGTGCCGGCAGTGCAAGTTCTGCCTGTCGCGCAAGACCAATCTCTGCCAGGCGATCCGCAGCACCCAGGGCAAGGGACTGATGCCCGACGGCAGCGCGCGGTTCTCGATCGACGGCAAGCCCATCTTCCATTACATGGGCACGTCCACATTCTCGAATCACATCGTGGTGCCAGGTATTGCCCTGGCCAAGATCCGCGAGGACGCGCCCTTCGACAAGGTCTGCTACATCGGCTGCGGCGTCACCACCGGCGTCGGCGCGGTGCTGTTCACCGCCAAGGTGGAAGCCGGTGCGAACGTGGTCGTGTTCGGCCTCGGCGGCATCGGCCTGAACGTGATCCAGGGTGCCAAGATGGTGGGCGCCGACAAGATCATCGGCGTGGATCTGAACCCGGCGCGCGAGAAGATGGCGCGCGAGTTCGGCATGACCCACTTCGTCAACCCGAAGGAGGTGCCCAATCTGGTCGATCACATCGTGCAGCTGACCGATGGCGGCGCCGACTACAGCTTCGAGTGCATCGGCAATACCAAGGTGATGCGCGACGCGCTGGAGTGCACGCACAAGGGCTGGGGCCGCTCCATCATCATCGGGGTGGCCGAGGCCGGCGCCGAGATCAGCACCCGGCCCTTCCAGCTGGTGACCGGCCGCAAATGGGAGGGCAGGGCCTTCGGCGGCGCGCGTGGCCGCACCGATGTGCCCAAGATCGTCGACTGGTATATGGACGGCAAGCTCAATATCGATTCGCTGATCACGCACAAGCTCAAGCTGGAACAGATCAACGAAGGTTTTGATCTGATGAAGCGCGGCGAGTCGATCCGCTCGGTGGTGGAATTCTGATGGAGCTGCTGTCCGAGCACGCCTCCTTCGGCGGGGCCCAGCGCTTCTACAAGCACGAGTCGGCCGAGATCGGCCTGCCGATGCGCTTTGCGCTGTACCTGCCGCCCGAGCCGAAGGCGCTGCTGGTCTTCCTCGCCGGCCTGACCTGCAGCGAGGAGACCTTCACGATGAAGGCCGGCGCCCAGCGTCTTGCGGCCGAGCTGGGCCTGGCGCTCTTGATGCCGGACACCAGCCCACGCGGCGCCAATGTGGCCGGCGAGAGCGCGGCCTGGGACTTTGGCGTCGGCGCCGGCTTCTATCTGGACGCGACGCAGCAGCCCTGGGCCCAGCACTGGCGCATGGAGAGCTATCTGACCAGGGAACTAGTGCCGCTGGTGCAGCGCGAGTTCGGCCTTGATGCCGCACGCACCGGCATCTTCGGCCACTCGATGGGCGGCCATGGCGCGCTGACCCTGGCGCTGCGCCATCCGGGTCTGTTCGCCTCGGTCTCGGCCTTTGCGCCGATCGCCGCGCCGACCCAGTGCCCCTGGGGCGAGAAGGCCTTCAGCGGCTATCTGGGCGATGACCGCAGCGACTGGGCCGCGCACGATGCCAGCGCGCTGATGCGAGCGCGGCCCAGCGCACCCTTCCCGGGCGGTATCCTGATCGACCAGGGCCTGGCCGACAAATTCCTGACCGAGCAACTGCAGCCCGAGGCCTTCGAATGCGCCTGCAAGGCCGCCGCTCAGCCGCTGACCCTGCGGCGCCAGGCCGGCTACGACCATGGCTATTACTTCATCGCGAGCTTTGTCGACGATCATCTGCGCCACCATGCGGCGCAGCTGCTGCCCAAGTCTTGAACACAAGGAGTGCCATGATGGCAAAGGAAACTGCGGTACTGGCTGGTGGCTGCTTCTGGGGCATGCAGGAGTTGATACGCAAGCTGCCCGGCGTGTTGCAGACCCGGGTCGGCTACACCGGCGGCAGCAATGAGAGCCCGACCTACCGCAACCACCCTGGCCATGCCGAGGCGATCGAGATCGTGTTCGACAACGAGGCCACCAGCTTTCGCCGCCTGCTGGAGTTCTTCTTCCAGATCCACGATCCCAGCACGCTGAACCGCCAGGGCAACGATGTCGGCAGCAGCTACCGCTCGGCCATCTTCTACACCAGCGAGGCGCAGAAGGCGGTGGCCATCGACACCCTCAAAGATGTCGATGCCTCCGGCCTGTGGCCCGGCAAGGCGGTGACCGAGCTGGTGCCTGCGCCGCAGTTCTGGGCCGCCGAGGCCGAGCACCAGGACTATCTGCAGCACCGGCCGAACGGCTATACCTGCCACTTCCCGCGCCCCGGCTGGGTGCTGCCGCAGCGCAAGGCGGGCTGAACCCCGGCGTCAGTCCGGCGCGTCGAGATTGCTCCGGACCCGCTGCAGCAGGGCCAGCAGCTGCGCCTGCTCTTGCGGACTCATGCCGACAACGGCCTTGCCTGCCAGGCGTCGGGCCTGCTGCTTCAGCGTGCCCAGCAAGGCCTGACCCTCGGCGGTCAGCGTCAGGCGCGTGTTGCGGCGGTCGGCCGGGTCGGGTGTGCCGTCCAGCAGGCCGCGCTCGCGCAGGCTCTTGACCAGCCGGGCCAGCTGAGCCTTGTCGCGGCCGCTGTCGCCGGCCAGATCGCTCTGCGTGGCGCCCGGGTGGCGGCCGAAATAGCCCAGCACCTTGCTCTCCATATGGGTGATCTGATGCGGGCCGTCGCGCAAGACCTGGTACTGCTGCGCGCGGTACTGATGCATCACGCGATGCACCAGCTCCAGCACATCGTCTTGCGCCGCGTCCGGCCGCCCATGGGCTGTCCCGGTGCGGGGTGAATGGTTGACAATGTCCAATGATTTGCGCATGATGGATGATATTGTCAACCATATCCAGGGAGCCCGCCATGAGTGCAGCCCAAGTCCCATCGGAGCGCCGCGTGCAGCGCCTGCGCCACGAGATCGTTCGCCGCGAGCTGGAGGTGCGTCGGGTCGAGGCGCTGAGCCCGCATATGCGGCGCATCACGCTGGCCGGCCCCGAGCTGGCCGGTTTCCACAGCCCCTCGTTCGACGACCATATCAAGCTGATCTTCGGCCCGGCCGGCGCGGAACCGGCGCGGCGCGACTACACGCCGCGCCACTACGATGCAGCCGTCGGCGAGCTGGTCCTGGAGTTCGCGCTGCATGGCGACGGGCCGGCGGCCGGCTGGGCTGCCCAGGCGCAGCCCGGCCAGCGGCTGACGATTGCCGGCCCGCGCGGCTCCTTTGTCATCCCGCTGGACTATGACTGGCATCTGCTGGCCGGCGACGCGAGCGCGCTGCCGGCGATCGCGCGCCGCCTGGAGGAGTTGCCCGCCGGCGTGCCTGCTCTGGTGCTGCTGAGCGTGCCCGACGCAGCCGACCGCCGCGAGCTCGCCAGCGCGGCCGATGTGCGCTTGCAATGGCTGGATGGCGACGCCGAGCTGATCGCTGCGCTGCGTGCGCTGGCGCTGCCGGCCGGCGAGGGCTATGCCTGGTGTGCCGGCGAGGCCGGCACGATGGCTGCGCTGCGCAAGATTCTGGTCGATGAAAAGGGGCACAGCCGCCACGCGATCCGCGCCGCCGCTTACTGGAAGCGCGGCGCCATCGCCCATCACGAGAACCTCGAGGATCCTGCCTGAGGGTCCCGCCTCAGCCGGCAAGCGGGCGCTGCTGATGGCCGGCTGCGGCCTTGTAGCGCTTGACGAAGGCATCGACCTCGGCCGGGTCGATCACATCGGCCAGCCGCGCAAAGCCATCCGGCGCGCGATCCTCGACCAGATCGAGGATGGCGTCCAGCCCCTCCTGGCGATTCATCGTGACAATGCCGGCGCACAGCGGCCGGCGTTGCGCCTCGTAGGCGTCCAGTGCCGCCTCGACATCGGCCGTGCCGCTCAGCACCTCGGCGATGCATTGCGCATCCATGATGGCCTGGGTCGCACCGTTCGAGCCGATTGGGTACATCGGGTGCGCGGCGTCGCCCAGCAAGGTGATGCGGCCATGGCGCCAGCGCGGCAGCGGGTCGCGGTCCACCATCGGGTACTCCAGCAGCTGGGTGGCGCCCTTGATCATCGCCGGCACATCGAGCCAGTCGAAATGCCAGCCGCCAAAAGTGGGCAGCAAATCGTCCAGCGAGCCGGGCTTGCTCCAGTCCTCGCGGCCGGGCGCCGTCAGGCCGCCGCCGATGCCGTCCTCGCGCAGCCGGCGGTCGCAGATCCAGTTGATCAGCTGCGTGCCGTCGGCCTGCGGCGGCGCGATCGGATAGACGACGAACTTGGCGCGCCGGTGGCCGGCCTGCACCATGGTGCGGCCGTCGAGAAAGGGTGGGGCGAGGCTGGTGCCGCGCCACATCATCATGCCGTTCCAGCGCGGCGCGCCTTCGTCCGGATAGCACTGGCGGCGCAGCGCCGAGTGGATGCCGTCGGCCGCGATCAGCAGGTCGGCGTGCAGCTCGGCCGTGTCGCCGTCGGCGAGCTGGACCTGGGCCAAGACACGATCACCCTCGGTGCGCGCGCCGGTGATGCGCTGGCCGCTGCGCACCCGCTCGGCGCCCAGCCGCGCCTGGGCCTCGGCCCAGAGCTTGAGCTGCAGCTCGCCGCGATGGATGCTCAGCTGCGGATGGCTGTAGCCGCCGGCCAGCCCGCGCACATCGCGGTAGATCTCCTGGCCATGGCGGTTCGCGAACACCAGGGCCGAGGTCTCGACGGCCATCTGGCGCAGCGCCGGCAGCAGGCCCAAACCGTCGAGCACCGCCACCGCATGCGGCAGCAGATTGATGCCCACGCCCAGCGGCTTCAGCGCCGCCGTCGCCTCGCAGACCCTGACCCGGTGGCCGCGTGCCTGCAGCGCCAGTGCGGTCGTCAGCCCGCCGATGCCGCCGCCGGCGATCAGGATGTCCAGGGCCATGGTGTTCTCCTTGTGGTCTTGATAAAGATCAGGGTAAGCGAGATTGTTGCGTAGTGCAACGATATCTAAGCTAGGGAAACCATGAGCAAGCTGCCCTCTCTTGAAGCCCAGCCGCCCGAAGGCCTGCTGATGCCGGTGCCGGGCCTGCGCTACGGCGTGCTCGACGACTTGCTGGGCTATGCCTTGCGGCGCGCACAGAACGCGCTCTACCTGGACTTCTACCGCGCCACCCAGGGCGAGGACATCAGCCCGCAGCGCTTTGCCGCGCTGGTGCTGGTGGCCGAGAACCCCGGCATGCGCCAGGGCCTGTTGGCCCAGGCCATGGGCTTGCACCGCAGCGGTGCATTGCGCCTGACCGACTGGCTCACCGCCCAGGGCTGGGTGGAGCGGCGCGACGACCCGGCCGATGCCCGCTCCTGGGGCCTGCATCTGAGCGCCACCGGCCGCCGCCGCATGGCCCGGCTGGAGCGGGCGGTGCGCGAGCATGATGCCGCTCTGCAGCGCGGCCTGGGCGAGCAGGCTGCCGTGCTGAAGGCTGCGTTGGAGCGCCTGGCCTGGGTGGCCACGGCGGCGGCCCAGCCCCTGCCCTCGAATTCATCCCCCAAGACAACCACTAGGAGACAGCGATGATGCAACGCCGTGATTGGATGCTGAGCCTGGGCGCACTGCTGAGCGGAGCGGGCGCGCGTGCCCAGGGAGCGGCGCCGCGCATCCTGGTCGGCTTCCCGGCCGGCGGCTCGGTCGACGTCAGCGCGCGGCGCCTGGCCGAGGCCTGGCGCGGCCGCATGGCCGAGACCGTGCTGGTGGAGCAGAAAGTCGGCGCCGGCGGGCGCCTGGCGGTGATGGCGCTGAAGGACGCGGCGCCCGACGGCCAGACCCTGCTGCTGAGCCCCTCGTCGATGTTCACGATCTACCCGCATGTCTACCGCAAGCTGGCCTATCGCGCCGAGGCCGATGCAATCCCCGTCTCGCCGGTGGCCAATGCGACCTGCGGCTTTGGCGTCGGGCCCATGGTGCCGGCCTCGGTCAAGACCCTGGGCCAGTTCGTCGACTGGGCCAAGGCCAGTCCGCAGAACGCTGCCTTCGCCTCGCCGGCGGCCGGCGCGATGCCGCATTTCCTGGGCAACCAGTTCGAGCGCGCGGCCGGCATCAAGCTGACCCATGTGCCCTACCGCGGCGCGGCGCCGGGCATGCAGGACCTCATGGGCGGGCAGATCGCCGCCGGCTGTTTCATCGTCGGCGACTATCTGCCGCATCTGGCCAGCGGCCGGGTGCGCATCCTGGGCATCACCGATGCACGCCGCTCGCGCTTCGTGCCCGAGGTGCCGACCTTCGAGGAGCAGGGCTTCAAGGGCATCGAGGGGGTGGAGAGCTACGGCTTGTTCCTGCCGGCCCGCACGCCGACCGCCATCGTCGAGCGGGTCTACGACCTGGCCAAGCTGGCGCTGCGCGAGAGCGCCGTCACCGAAGGCCTGGCCAAGCTGGGTTTCGAGCCCGCATCGGCCGCGCCGGCCGACTACGCGCGCCGCCTGGCGCGCGAGCGCGAGCAATGGGGGCCTGTCGTCAAGGCGTCGGGGTTTTCTTCCGACGATTGACGCCGGTGGCGATGCCGGCAAGACCCAGCATCCAGAGCGCTGTGGTGGCCGGTTCTGGCAGGGCCAGTGCGTACATCGAGTCGCTCAAGACTTGGTGGGCCAGCGTGGTCGGGTGGATGCCGTCGTAGAACAGCGCGCTGGCCGGGTTGCAGCCCAGCACGGCCGCGCCGCAGGCCACGCCGACGTTCTCGATGCCGTAGCTGCTCGGGTTGGCGACCACATCGCCCAGCAGGCCGTAGACATCGAAGCTACGCACGCCGGCGTCCTCAAAGGACAGGCGGGTCTGCAGCGCCGAGTTCATCGCGGCGCTGATCATCGTGGCCAGGCCGGTGCCAGCAGCGCCAAAGCTCTGGGCCAGCGGTGTCAGACCGAAATTGGGTGCGTTCCAGACGATGATGTGCTGCGCACCGGCGGCCTGCAGGCCATCGACGAGATTGCCCATCGTGATCGCGTACTGGGTCGCCAGCGCTTCGGTGGTGGCAAAGGGATCGGCGCCGGCCATCATGTCCATCAGCGCGGCGCTGATATTGGGGCCGCCGCCGGCCACGACATAGAGCCCGTTGGCCTTGGCCTGACCGTTCACGTCGGCGAGGAACATGCCCAGTTGCGAAGTCATGCTGGGCGGCTCGCCCGGCTGCCATGCACCGTCGATCTTGGCGCCGCCAAATGCATAGTTGCCGCCGCCGGCCAGCGAGGGCGTGGCGCTCAGGCCCAGCCGCGTCGCGAACTGCTGGCTCCAGACGGCGCCGTTGCTATAGGTGCCCGAGGCGAACGGTCGGCTGGCGATGTACTGGTTGCCGTCCACGACTTGAGCCGGATCGGCGCCAATGGCCAGCGCGTTATTGCCGCTGTCGGACAGGCTGTCGCCGAACACAGAAAGGCTCGAATAACTGCCGGCCTGCGCGGCACCGGCCAGTGCCAGGCCCAGCCCGGCAAGCAGGTGCACCCATCCATTGGATTTCATCGTGATCACTCCCTGGTGTTTGTGAACCCCGCGCACCGCGATGGGGCAGGACTCTTTTGCGGCGATATTGCCGATGGCGGCAGCATCCGATAGCGCTCGGTCCCTTGTCAACTGAACCGAAGAGGGATTGCGCCCGCGCGGCGCATGCGGCGCACTCGGCGACAATCGCGGTCTATGGCAGTCCTTTCCATCTCCAATGCCCATCTTGCTTTCGGCCACGTGGCCCTGCTCGATGGTGCCAATTTCTCGCTCGAAATCGGCGAGCGCGTCGGCCTGATCGGCCGCAACGGCACGGGCAAGTCCTCGCTGCTGAAAATCCTGGCCGGCATCGAGAAGCTCGATGACGGCCTGCTGCAGTTGCAGCAGGGCCTGACCAGCGTCTATGTGCCGCAGGAACCCGAGCTGAGGGCCGACGCAACGATCTTCGATGTGATCAGCGAGGGCGTGGCCGAGGCCAAGGCCTTGCGCGAGCGCTACGAGATCCATGACGAGAACGACGACCTGGCCTGGGTGCAGGAGCGCATCGAGCATATCGGCGCCTGGAACTGGGAGCAGCGGGTCGAGGAGACCCTGCACCGCCTGGGCCTGGATGGCGAGCGCCTGGTCGGTTCGCTGTCGGGCGGGCTGAAGAAGCGGGTGGCGCTGGGCCGGGCCCTGGTGGCCCAGCCCGATGTGCTGCTGCTGGACGAGCCGACCAATCACCTGGACCTGGACGCAATCACCTGGCTGGAAGAGCTGCTGAACAACTTCCAGGGCTCGCTGCTGCTGATCACCCACGACCGCGCCTTCCTGGACAATGTGGCCAACCGCATCGTCGAGCTGGACCGCGGCCAGCTGCGCGGCTACCCGGGCAATTTCGCCGCCTTCACCGCCGCCAAGGCCTATGAGCTGGAGAACGAGGCGCTGTTCAATGCACGCTTCGACAAGCTGCTGGCGCAGGAGGAGATCTGGATACGCAAGGGCGTCGAGGCCCGCCGCACGCGTAGCGTCGCGCGCATCCAGCGCCTCGAACAGATGCGCCTGGCCCACCAGGCGCGCCGCGATGTGCAGGGCAAGGTCAAGCTGGACATCGACACCGGCGGCGCCAGCGGCAAGATCGTCGCCGAGCTGGAAAACGTCTCGAAGAGCTATGGCGAGCGCGTCATCGTGCGCGACTTCACCGCCACGATTCTGCGCGGCGACAAGGTCGGCCTGGTCGGCGCCAACGGGGCCGGCAAAACCACCTTGCTGAAGATGATCCTGGGCGAGCTGGCACCCGACAGTGGCGAGGTGCGCCAGGGCTCGCGGCTGACGGTCGCCTATTTCGACCAGATGCGCGACACGCTGAACCTCGATGCGACGCTGGCCGACACCATCAGCCCCGGCAGCGAGTGGATCGAGATCGGCACGCAGAAGAAGCATGTGAAGAGCTATCTGGGCGACTTCCTGTTCTCGCCGGCCCGCGCCAACTCGCCGGTCAAGAGCCTGTCCGGCGGCGAACGCAACCGCCTTCTGCTGGCCCGGCTGTTCGCCCGCCCGGCCAATGTGCTGGTGCTGGACGAGCCGACCAATGACCTGGACATCGAGACGCTGGAACTGCTGGAGGAATTGCTGGCCGACTACGACGGCACGGTCTTTCTGGTCAGCCATGACCGGCGCTTCCTCGACAACGTCGTCACCTCCACCATCGTCAACGAGGGCGATGGCCGCTGGCGCGAGTACGAGGGCGGTGTGCAGGACTGGCTGATCCAGTCCAAGCGCGCGGCGGCAATCAACGAGCAGCGTGCCAAGCAGGCCGCCACTGTTTTCGCCACTGCACAGGCTGCGGCGCCGGCGGCAACACCTGCCCCCGCGCCAGCGCCCGTGGTCGCCAGTAAGAAGAAGCTCAGCTACAAGGAGCAGCGCGAGCTCGACGAGCTGCCGGCCAAGGTGGCGGCGCTGGAGGCCGAGCAGAAACAGCTCAATGCCTTGCTCAATGGCACCGAGCTTTACACGCAGGGGGCGGCCCGTATCGCCGAGGTGACCGAGCGCGCCGGCCAGATCGACGAGGAATTGCTGAGCCTGATGGAGCGCTGGGAACTTCTTGACGCGAAATAAGCCGGGGGTTTGACCCTTTTGGGTCTCGGCAAACGGCGCCGCAGGCTCAACAATCGGTGGGAGCACAAGGAGTGAGCACCCCGATGAGCCAGGAATCCGCAGCCCCCCCGCGTGCCGAACGGCACGAGCAGATGTTTCCCGTCCTCAGGCCCGAGGAGATCGCGCGCATCAGCCGCTTCGGCACGCTGCAGCAGTTCGCGCGCGGCAGCATGCTGGCCAGGGCCGGCCAGCGCGGGCCGGGCATGGTGGTGGTGCTCAGCGGCCGGGTGCGCATCAGCCAGCGCAACGGCCTGGGCGAGATCGTCCCCATCATCGACAACGGGCCCGGCCAGTTCCTGGCCGAGGTGGGCCAGCTGTCCGGCGCGGCGGCCCTGGTCGACGCCGAGGTGCTGGACGACACCGAGGCCCTGGTGATCCCGACCGAGCAGCTGCGCGCGCTGATCATCGGCGAGGCCGATCTGGGCGAGCGCATCACCCGCGCCTTGATCTTGCGCCGCGTCGGTCTGATCGAGGCCGGCATCAGCGGGCCGGTGCTGGTGGGCGCGCCGGACTCGCCGGCCATCGTGCGGCTGCAGGGTTTTCTGCGCCGCAACGGCCAGCCGCACCAGCAGATGCAGGCCAGCGAATGCTCGGCCACCGCCGCGCTGCTGGAGCAGTACGGGGTGGCGGCCGATGATGCGATGGTGGTCTGCCCGAACGGCGCGGTGCTGGTCAACCCCAGCGAGGCCCAGCTGGCGCGCTGCATCGGCATGCTGGACATGCGCGTGCGCGAGGAGCTGTTCGATGTGCTGATCATCGGTGCCGGCCCGGCCGGGCTGGCGGCGGCCGTCTATGCGGCCTCCGAGGGGCTGTCGGTCGGGGTGCTGGACTGCCGGCATTTCGGCGGCCAAGCCGGGGCCAGCGCCCGCATCGAGAACTATCTGGGCTTTCCGACCGGCATCTCCGGCATGGCGCTGGCCGGGCGCGCCTTTGTGCAGGCGCAGAAGTTCGGTGCCGACCTGATGATCCCGTCCGAGGCGCTGGCACTGGACTGCAGCCGCGCCGGCCCCGAGGGCGAGCTGCGCCTGCAGCTCAGCGATGGCCGCTGGCTGCGCAGCCGCACGGTGGTGGTCGCTAGCGGTGCGCGCTACCGCCGGCCCGAGGTACCGCGGCTGGCCGAGTTCGAGGGCCGCGGGGTCTGGTACTGGGCCTCGGCGGTCGAAGCCCGGCTGTGCGCCCAGGCCGAGGTGGCCCTGGTGGGCGGCGGCAATTCGGCCGGCCAGGCCGCTGTCTTCCTGGCCGGGCATGCGGCCAAGGTGCATATGCTGGTGCGCGGCCCCGATCTGTCGGCCAGCATGTCGCGCTATCTGATCGACCGCATCAGCCACACGCCCAATATCGAGCTGTGCACCCATACCGAGCTCTGCGGGCTGCGCGGCGAGCGAGGCGGCAGCCTGAACGGGCTGCGCTGGCGCGACCGGCGCAGCGGCGCTGAGCACGACTGCGAGTCCCGCAATCTGTTCCTGTTCGTCGGCGCCGAGCCCGAGACCGGCTGGCTGGAGGGCTGCGGCGTGGCGGTCGATGCCCGCGGCTTTGTGCTGACCGGAGCGGCTGCGGCCGAGGCGGCCGGCGCCTATCTGCCGGCCGCGCTGGAGGCGAGCGTGCCGGGGGTGTTCGCGGTCGGCGATGTGCGGGCCGGCTCGGTCAAGCGGGTTGGCGGCGCGATCGGCGAGGGCGCGGCGGCGGTGGCCCAGATTCATAGCTATCTGGCCGGAGGCTGAGCATGCGGCTGCGCCTCAAGGTGGTGTGCGGTGTGCTGCTGCTCTCCAGCTTGTTGGGCGGCCTGGGGCTGTGGATGCTGCGTGCCAGCGTGGCCGCCAGCCATCTGGAACTCGAGCAGCGCGCCGCCCGCGAACACTTTGTGCGCCTGCTGCAGACACTGGACGACGAGCTGGCGCTGCGCGACCGGGTGCTGCGCGAGTGGAGCATCTGGCCGGATTTCTACCAGTTCGCCGAGGACGGCAACCGGCAGTTCGCCGAGCGCAATCTGACGCCGCAAAGCATCGCCAACTCCAGCCTCAACTGGCTGGGCTTCTACGACCCGCAAGGCCAGTTGCGGCACAGCATCGGCGCGCCCGGCCAGGCGGTCGAGCTGCGGCTGCCGCAGGACTTCAGTGCTGCGGTGCAGGCCCAGCTGAGCCGGCCGGCCATCGATACGCGCCTGCCTTGCGGGCTGGCGCGGCTGCGCCAAGACCTGATGATGGTGTGCCGCCGGCCGCTGCTGGACGGACTCAGCGGCGCGCCCGCGCGCGGCACGGTGGCGATCGCCGAATGGCTGAGCCCGGCGGTGATGCTGGCGGTGGCGCGGCGCAGCGGGCTGGACAGCAAGATGCGCCTGCTGCGCGAGGGCGAGGTCTTGCCGGGCCGGCCGGCGAGCTTGGACTTCCAGGCGCTGACCGGCGACGGCCCGGTCTGGCTGGACGAGGCGCCCGACTGGCTGCTGATCAGCTGGCCGGTGCAGGACCTGGCCGGCGCGCCGGTGGCGGTGCTGGAGACGCGCTGGCCGCGCCATATCCAGCAGCGTGGCCAGGAACTGCTGGGGCGGGTGCAGTGGGTGTTGCTGGGCCTGGCGGTCGCGCTGACCCTGGGCCTGCTGCTGCTGGCCGACCGTCTGGTGGTGGCGCGGCTGGTGCGGCTGCGCCGCGAGCTGGCCGATATCCGCGAGCAGCGCCAGTGGGGCCGCCAGGTCACGGTGCAGGGCCAGGACGAGATCACCGAGCTGGCCGGCGGCGCCAACCATCTGCTGGGCGTGATCGCATCCCAGGTCCATGTGCTGGAGCGGCTCTCGCAGACCGATGCGCTGACCGGGCTGGCCAACCGGCGCTGCTTCGGCGAGCGCCTGGAGTTGGCGATGCGCCAGCGCCAGCGCCGCAGCGATGCCGCGCTGAGCTTGCTGCTGATCGATGTCGATCACTTCAAGGCCTATAACGACCGCTACGGCCATCACCAGGGCGATCTGGCCCTGCAGGCGCTGGCGGCATGTCTGGCCCAGGTGGCGCGCCGACCCGAGGATCTGGCGGCACGCCTGGGTGGCGAGGAGTTTGCGCTCTTGCTGACGGCCGACCGCAGCGGCGCCCAGCACTGCGCGACCGAGCTGCGCGCCGCGCTGGCGGCCCGGGGCATCACCCATGAGGCCGGCGGCCCGGGCGGCCTGCTGACCCTCAGCATGGGCCTGACCCTGGCCGTGCCCGGCGAGAGCTCGGACGAGTTCTACCAGCGCGCCGATGCGGCCCTGTACCGCGCCAAGGCGGCGGGGCGGGACCGGCTGATGGAGTAGTGAGCGGGGGCTATTCGGCCGCGTCGGTCTTGACCTCGACGCGGTGGCCGTCCAGATCGCTGAACATCGCGCCGAAATAGCTGTCGCTGATATCGGGCCGCAGCCGTGGCGTGAACAGATCCTGGCCGCCGGCCGCCAGCGCGGCCGCATGGACCTGCACGACCTGCTCGCGCGAGGCGGCGCGCCAGGCAATATGGGCGCCGGGCGCGGTCACCGGGGCATCGGCCGGGTAGATGAAAAAGCACCAGTCCTGGGCGCTGCCGAAGGCGGCTTCCTTGCCGGTATCGCGCTGCAGGCCCAGGCCCAGCGGGGCCAGCACTCGNGAAAAAGCACCAGTCCTGGGCGCTGCCGAAGGCGGCTTCCTTGCCGGTATCGCGCTGCAGGCCCAGGCCCAGCGGGGCCAGCACTCGGGTGTAGAAGGCGGCGGCTTCGGCGTAGTGCCTGGAGCCGATGGAGATGTGGTCGATCATGAGGCGTGAGTTCTCGATGGATGTCGATGAATAATGCGCAGCCCTCAGTGTCGCGGCCCGACAGCGTCGCTGCGGCGCATAGGGCCGGGTCGGTTTGCGGCCTGCCCGCATCTTTTCAGCCGTTTTTGCATGATGACCCTGGACGCCCTGGACAAACGCATCGTCGCGCTCTACCAAGAAGACACCACCCGCTCGGGCGAACTGATCGGCGCCCGTGTCGGGCTCTCCGCAGCGGCGGTGCAGCGCCGGCTCAAGCGCTTGCGCGAGCAGGGCGTGATCCTGGCCGAGGTGGCGCGGCTGGATCCGCGCGCGCTGGGCCTGCACCTGACGGCCCTGGTGCATGTGGACCTGGTGGACGAGTCGGCGCTGGCCGCCGGCGCCTTCTGCCAGCGCCTGCTGGCGCGACCCGAGGTGCAGCAATGCTATGGCGTGACCGGTGAGGCCGACTATGTGCTGGTCATCGTCGTGGCCGATCTGCCCGCCTACGAAGCCTTCTGCGCGGCCTGCCTGCTGCACGACGCCAATGTACGCAGCTTCAAGACGCAGATCGTGCTGGACGCCGTGCGGCGCGCCGGGCCGCTGGCGATCCCCGACTGAGCGCCGGGCCGGCGTGGCGGCCAGGCCATAGGGTCAGGTCTTGCCGAGCCACTCGCTGCGCAGCAGCCGCAGCCGGGTCCAGAACTTGGCGTCCTGCGCGGTCGCGAAGTTGATGCGCATCAGCGTGCCGGCGCGGCGCGTCGCGCTGAACAGCAGGCCCGGCGCGATCAGCCAGCCCTCGTCGAGCAGGCGCTGGGCCAGCCGCTCGGTGTCGACGCCGACATCGACCCAGCCGAACAGGCCTTGCGGCGGCGTGACGAAGCGGCAGCCGGCCTCGAGCGCCAGCCGCACCGAGCGGCCGCGCGCCGCGTCGAGCCGGGTCAGCACGCGCTCGGCATGGCGGCGCAGCTGGCCCTGCTCCAGGCAGATCGCGACGGCGCGGTCCAGCAGCGGGCTGGTGGTCAGGGTCGACAGCAGTTTCAGCTCGGTCAGCTTGGCAATGCGCTCCGGGCTGGCCGCCAGATAGCCGACGCGCCAGGCCGGAGTCAGGATCTTCGAGAAGCCGGAGACATAGAGCGTGCGACGCAGACCGTCCAGCGCCGACAGCCGCGGCGCATGGTTGGGCGCCAGCCAGGCATAGGTATCGTCCTCGACGATCAGCAAATCGCCGGCCTCGGCCAGCTTCAGGATCTGGTGGGCGGCGGCCAAGGACAGCGTATGGCCGGTCGGGTTGTGCAGCACCGAGACGGTGACATACATGCGCGGCCGGTGCTGCTCGATCAGGCGCTGCATGATGGCCAGATCCGGCCCATCGGCACCTCGGGGCACCGGCAGCAGCCGCATGCCGGCCTGGCTCAGCCGGGCGTATTCGATGGCCCAGCCGGGGTCGTCGACCAGCACCGCGTCGCCGGGGTTCAGCAGGCTGCGGGTGATCAGGTCCAGCCCATGGGTGGCGCCCACCGTCGACATGATCTGCGCCGGCTGGGCCGCGATGCCCAGATCGGCCAGGCGCTGGGCCAGCGCCGCGCGCAGCCGCGCATCGCCGCCGGGCTCGCCGTACTGCAGGGCCAGCTGGTCCGGCCCCTCGCTCTGGGCCAGCACCTTGCGCATCGCACTCTGCAGCATCGGCAGGTCCAGCCACTCGGCCGGCAGGGTGCCCAGGCCCGGCGCGCTGC
Organism: Paucibacter sp. XJ19-41; assembly: GCF_028462495.1. Lineage (NCBI taxonomy): Bacteria > Pseudomonadati > Pseudomonadota > Betaproteobacteria > Burkholderiales > Sphaerotilaceae > Roseateles > Paucibacter sp. XJ19-41. Next base: position 17,933 of record NZ_JAQOWX010000060.1, on the reverse strand, counting down.
GCGCATCGGCCTGGAACATGCCACGTATCAAGGCGGTGGCATCAAACGGCGCCTGGCTCGGCAGGCGCACGGGGCGCGGCTCGGGCGCGGCTGTGCGCCCGGCCCGCACGCCAGACTCCCGGACAAAGAAGCCGCGCTGCTTGCGCGCCTCCAGCAGGCCCTGGGCCAGCAACTGGTCGTAGGCGGCGACCACGGTGTAAGGGCTGACGCCATGATGCCGTGCGCATTCGCGCACCGAGGGCAGGCGCGAGCCCGGCAGCAGCAGGCGCTGGGCGATGCGCTCGGAAAAGCGCTGTGCCAGCTGTTCGGCCAGCGGCACGCTGGAGGCGCGTGACAGGATGGCCGCGTTGTTGCCGCTACTGCTTGTGCTGGTATCCATGCCAATACAGTCGTTTGTGATGTCCGGCAAAGTGTACTGGTTCTGTATTGGTTGTCGAGACTAGACTGGGACGCATGACAGCCCTCGCCAGCCCGCCGCCCGCCCGTCTCGACGACGCCAGTCGCGGGTTGTTGTTGGGGGCTCTGGGCGTGTTCATCTTCGCCCTGAGCATCCCGATGACGCGGCTGGCCGGCGGCACGGCGGCGGCGCCGCAGCTCGATCCGCTGTTCGTCGCGCTGGGCCGGGCGGCGCTGGCCGGCCTGCTGTCGGCCGCCTATCTGTGGCTGAGCGGCGCGTCCCGGCCCCGGCGCGAGCAATGGGCGCCGCTGGCCTGGACCGCGGCCGGCGTGGTGTTCGGCTGGCCGCTGCTGCTGGGTTATGCGGTGCGTCATGTCGATGCGGTCCATGCCTCGGTGATCTCGGGCGTGCTGCCGCTGGCCACCGCCGCGATGGCCGCCCTGGTGCTGCGCCAGCGGCCCTCGCTGGGTTTCTGGGCCTGCGCGCTGGCCGGTCTGGGCCTGGTGATCGCGTTTGCCTGGTGGCGCGGCGCGGCCGGCTTCCAGTGGGCCGATGGCCTGCTGCTGGGCGCGGTGCTGAGCGCCTCGGCCGGCTATGTGGGCGGCGCGCGGCTGAGCGCGCAGATGCCGCCGCAGCAGGTGATCTGCTGGGTGCTGGTGCTGAGCCTGCCGATCACGCTGCCGGTGGCGGCCCTGACCTGGCCGGCCCAGCCGATCGCCTGGTCGGCCTGGGGCGGTTTCCTCTATGTCTCCTTGTTTTCGATGTGGCTGGGCTTCTTCGCCTGGTACCGGGCGCTGGCGATAGGCGGCACGCTGCGGGTCAGCCAGGTGCAGGTGATCCAGCCCTTTTTGTCGATGCTGCTGGCTGTGCCGGTGCTGGGCGAGCGGCTCGACGCGATGACCCTGGTGTTCGCGCTGGCGGTGATTGCGATGGTGTGGCTGGGCAAGAGAATGCCGGTGGAGACGCGCCCATGAGAACGCTGGGAATCCTGGGTGGCATGAGCTGGGAGTCCAGCGCCCATCTGTACAAGCTGCTGAACCAGGGCATGGCCGCCAGGCTGGGCGGCCTGCACAGCGCGCGGCTGATCTTGCACAGCGTCGACTTTGCCGAGATCGAGGCGCTGCAGCGCCGTGGTGACTGGGCCGCAGCGGCCGCCCTGCTGGGCCGTGCCGGCGCCGGGTTGAAGGCGGCCGGCGCCGAAGGCCTGCTGATCGCGACCAACACCATGCACAAGGTGGCTGACGAGATTGAGGCCTTGAGCGGCCTGCCGCTGATCCACATCGTCGACGGCACGGCCGCCGCGCTGCGAGCCGCCGGCATCGAGCGTGCCGGCCTGTTGGCGACCGCTTACACGATGGAGCAGGATTTCTACCGCAGCCGCATGGCGCGCCACGGCATTGAATTGCTGACGCCCGATGCGCCGGGCCGCGCCGAGGTGCACCGCATCATCTATGAAGAGTTGTGCCGGGGCCGCATCGTCGATGGCTCGCGCCGCTTCTATGAGCAGCAGGTCGCCGCGCTGGCCGCCGCCGGTGCGCAGGCGGTGATACTGGGCTGCACCGAGGTCTGCCTCTTGCTGGACCCGGCCACGGCGTCCACCCCCGTGCCCCTTTTTGACAGCACATCGCTCCATGCGCAGGCCGCACTGGACTGGATATTGGCTGCGCCACAATCGAATAAACCTGTTGGAGACCTGAAACCATGAGCAGCCCCTGGACCCAAGCGCGCCGTGCCGCGCGCATGAACCCGTCGATCATCCGCGAGATCCTGAAGGTCACCGAGAAGCCCGGCATCCTGTCGATGGCCGGCGGTCTGCCCTCGGCCGACACCTTTCCGGTCGACGCGCTGAAGGCCGCCTGTGATCAGGTGCTGAGCAAGAACGCCAAGGAGGCGCTGCAATATGCGTCCAGCGAGGGCTTTGCGCCGCTGCGCGAGTGGGTGGCGGCCAAGGTCGGCACCTTGGGCCTGAACGCACGACCCGATCAGGTGCTGATCACCAGCGGCTCGCAGCAGGGCCTGGATCTGGTGGGCAAGATCCTCTGCGATGCCGGCGCGCCGGTGGCCGTCGAGACGCCCACCTATCTGGGTGCGCTGCAGGCCTTCACGCCCTATGAGCCGATCTTCACCAGCCTGGCCAGCGACGAGCAGGGCGTGCGCCCCGAGGCGATTGCCGCGCTGCCGCACGATGCGCCGGGCACGCGCTTCTCCTATCTGCTGCCCAACTACCAGAACCCGACCGGCCGGGTGATGAGCCTGGCCCGCCGCGAGGCCGTGGTGGCCGCCGCGCAGGCCGCGCGCGTGCCCATCGTCGAGGACAACCCCTATGGCGATCTGTGGTTCGACGAGCCGCCGCCGGCCTCGCTGAGCTCGTTGTGGCCCGAGGGCTCGATATATCTGGGCTCCTTCTCCAAGGTGCTGACGCCGGGCTTCCGTCTGGGCTACATCGTCGCGCCCGATGAGCTGTATCCGAAGCTGCTGCAGGCCAAGCAGGCGGCCGATCTGCACACGCCGGGCTTCAATCAGCGCGTGGTCCACGAGGTCATCAAGAACGGCTTCCTCGACCTGCATGTGCCCAAGATCCGGGCCCGCTACAAGGCCAATCGCGATGCGATGGCCGCCGCGCTGCAAGAGCATCTGCCGACTGGCTGCGAATGGCAGAGCCCGGCCGGCGGCATGTTCTTCTGGATCCGTCTGCCCGAGGGTTTTGATGCGATGGCCTTGCTGCCGCTGGCCGTCGAGGCCGGCATCGCCTATGTGCCGGGCGCGGCCTTCTATGCCCACAAGCCCGACCCGCGCAGCCTGCGCCTGTCCTTCGTGACCCTGACGCCGGAGCTGATCACCGAGGGGGTCGCGATCCTGGGCCGGGTCTTGCGCGAGGCTCTGGTCGAGACGGCGGAGACGACGACGCCATGAGCCAGCTCAGAAGGTTTGCCCAGGTCGATGTGTTCACGGCCGAGCCCCTGCGGGGCAATGCGCTGGCCGTCGTGATCGACGGCGAGGGCCTGGACGAGGCGCAGATGGCCGCGTTCGCGCGCTGGACCAATCTGTCCGAGACCACCTTCTTGCTGCCGCCCACCGACCCGGCGGCGGATTACCGCCTGCGCATCTTCACACCCGGCGGTGAGCTGCCTTTCGCCGGCCATCCGACCCTGGGCTCGGCCCATGCCTGGCTGGCCTCCGGCGGCGATCCGAGGAAGCCCGGCGAGCTGGTGCAGCAATGCGCGATCGGCCTGGTGAGGCTCAAGCGCGAGGGCGCACGGCTGGCCTTTGCTGCGCCGCCGCTGCGGCGCAGCGGGCCGGTTGATACGGCGCTGCGGGCCCAGGTGGCGCGTTCGCTGCGGCTTGCCGAGGCCGAGCTGCTCGATGTGGTCTGGGTCGACAACGGCCCGGGCTGGATGGCGGCGCGGCTCAAGGATGCGGCGGCGGTGCTGGCGCTGCGGCCCGATTTCCTTGCGATGCAGGGGCTCAAGCTGGGCGTGGTCGGTGCCTATCCCGCCGGGGCGGCCGAGGCCTTCGAGGTGCGCGCCTTCGTGCCCGGCCTGGGTGTGCCCGAGGATCCGGTCACCGGCAGCCTCAATGCCGGCCTGGCCTTGTGGCTTCAGGGGGCAGGTCTTGCGCCGGAGCGCTATATTGCAGCGCAGGGCGCGGCGCTGGGGCGGGCCGGCAAGGTGCATGTGGCGCGCGAGGGTGAGCACACCTGGATCGGCGGCGATGTGACGCCGCTGATCCATGGCCAAGTGAGGCTTTGAGCAGCATGGAACTCGATCATCTGGTGGTGGGTGCGGACACGCTGGAGGCCGGCGTGGCCTGGTGCGAACGGGTGCTGGGCGTCACGCCCGCGCCCGGCGGCAAGCACGCGCTGATGGGCACGCACAACCGCCTGCTGAACATCAGCGGCCTGAATCACCCGCGCAGCTATCTGGAGATCATCGCGATCGACCCCGAGGCGCCGGCCCCGGGCCGCGCGCGCTGGTTCGATCTGGATCAGCCGGGCCTGCAGGCGGCCCTGAAGCAGGGGCCGGGCCTGATCCACTGGGTGGCGCGGGTGCCGAATCTGGAGGCCGCGCTGGCCTACTGGCGTGGCGAGGGCGTCGACGCCGGCGAGCCGGTGGCGGCCTCGCGCGGCGTACTGAGCTGGCAGATCGCGCTGCGCGAGGATGGTCGCCGGCTGCGGCGCGAGGCGCTGCCGACCTTGATCCAATGGGGTGAGACCCATCCGACCGATACCTTGCCGGCCAGCGGCGTGCAACTGCTGGGCTTTGACTCGCGCGATGGCCTGAAGGCCAGGCTGCGGACACCGCAGGGCGAGGTCGAGCTGGACTTGGTCGGATGACGACGGACGCCACGCTGGATCTGTTTCGCGAGGACGCGACGCTGCGCGAATGCACGGCGCGCCTGCTGCGCGCCGACGAGCGCGGCCTGCTGCTGGACCGCACGGTGTTCTATCCGATGGGCGGTGGCCAGGCCGGCGATGCCGGCGTGTTCGAGCTGCCCGATGGCCGGCTGATCGTGATCGCCGACACCCGCAAGGGGGAGGGGGGCGAGATCCTGCATCTGCCCGCCGGCGGTCAGTCGTTCGAGGGCCTGAGCCCGGGCGTCATCGTGCGGGCCCGCATCGACTGGTCGCGCCGCCATGCCCATATGCGCTTTCATACCGCCACGCACCTCTTGTGCGCGCTGGTGCCCCATCCGGTCGATGGCTGCTCGATCACGGCCGGCTATGCGCGGCTGGACTTCCATATGACCGAGGCGCTGGACAAGGACGAGTTGACGGCCGGCATCGCCCGTCTGGTGGCCGGTGCGCATGCGGTCACTCATCGCTGGATCAGCGACGAGGAACTGGACGCCAATCCGGGCCTGGTGCGCAGCATGAGCGTGCAACCCCCGCGCGGATCGGGGCGGGTGCGGCTGCTGAGCATCGAGGGCATAGACCTGCAGCCCTGCGGCGGCACGCATGTGGCGAACACCGCCGAGATCGGTGCGGTCGTCGTGACGAAGATTGAGAAGAAGTCCGCGAAGACGCGCAGAGTCGTGGTGGGCTTTGCGACATGAAGCTAGTGGGGCGCGCCGCCTCGATCAATGTGCGCAAGGTCTTGTGGACCTGCGCCGAACTGGGCCTGGACCCCGAGCGCGAGGAGCCGGACATGGCCGCACCGGCGCTGCGCCGGCTCAACCCCAACGCGATGGTGCCGGTGCTGCTGGACGGCGATTTCGTGCTCTGGGAGAGCAACAGCATCTGCCGCTATCTGGCCGGCCGTGAGCGACGTGTCGATCTCTTGCCGGCCGAGCCCCGTGCGCGGGCGCTGGTCGAGCAATGGATGGATTGGCAGGCCGGCGAGCTGAACAACTCATGGCGCTATGCCTTCATGAGCCTGGTGCGGCGCAGCCCTGCGCATCAGGACGCGAGCCTGCTGCAGGCCGGCGTGGCCGGCTGGAACCGGCATATGGGGATGCTGGAGAAGCGGCTGGCGGCCAGTGGCGCCTACCTCTGCGGCGCCGAGTTCACGCTGGCCGATGTGGTGCTGGGCCTGTCGGTGCAGCGCTGGATGATGACCGCGATGGACAAGCCGGCACTGCCGGCTGTCCAGGCCTACTACGAGCGCTTGAGCGAGCGGCCGGGCTTCATGGCCCATGGTCGCAACGGCCTGCCCTGAGGCCAGCGCCTTACTGATTGCGGAAGTTGTCGTGGCAAGCCTTGCAGCTGCCGGCGGCGCTGCCGAAGGCGGCCTTCAGCTGGTCGAGGTTGTTGGCCTTGGCGGCCGCCGCCAGCTTGATGACCTCGTCCTGCATCTTCTTCGCGCCCTCGTCGAACTTCGCCCGCTCGGTCCAGACCTTGGTGTTGGGCTGGCCCTTCTCGGTGCCCGCCGTGCCTTCGACAAAGCCGGCATAGGGCAGCTTGGACATCGCGACCACGATGTCAGCGTTCGCCGCTGCGGCTGCCGCATCGAAGGGCACGCGGCCCTGGGCCATCGCGCCGATGCGGCCGAAGTGTGCGGCCATCACGGTGAAGGCGGCCTTGCGGTACTTGACGGCGTCCTCGGGCTTCTGGAACTGCGCGGCGGCGGGCAGGGCGCTGGCCAGGCCGGCCAGGGCGGCCACGGTGGTCAGGGTTTGCTTCATCATGCTGGGGATTCCTTGCAGACGGGTTGATCAGGCGCGAGTGGCGCTTCGCCACGGGCTTGTGCAGTGTACGAAGGCTTGGCCTTGTTTGCAGGGCTGGGCCGGGGCCAGTTCTTGCGTTATCTTTGCTGCGATGCAAACGGCGGGATGAAAACAATGGCTGAGGCTTCGACAAGCGGGGCAACGAGCCTGGTGCGGGTGTGGGATTTGCCGACGCGGCTGTTCCACTGGGTGCTGGCGCTGTGTGTGCTGGGCTCGGTGGTCAGCGCCAAGATCGGCGGCAATGCGATGGTCTGGCATATGCGGCTGGGCTATGCGGTGCTGACCTTGCTGCTGTTTCGCCTGTTATGGGGCCTGGTGGGTGGGCGCTGGTCGCGCTTTGCCAGTTTCATCTACAGCCCGGCCGCCTGGCTGCGCTATCTGCGTGGCCGCCCGCAGCGCGGCGACTGGTTCGAGGTCGGGCACAGCCCGCTGGGTGCCTTGTCGGTGCTGGCGATGCTGGGCTGGCTCGTGGTGCAGGTGGGTTCGGGTCTGATCGCCGATGACGAGATCGCGATCACCGGGCCGCTGGTGCGCTTCGTCTCAATGGACACCAGCCTGGCCTGGACCGGGCATCACAAGAGCTGGGGGCAATGGCTGATCTATGCCTTGGTCGCGTTGCATCTGCTGGCCATTGTGTTCTATCGCGTCGTCAAGAAGCGCCGCCTGGTGGGGCCGATGATCAGCGGAGATAAGGTGCTGCCGCCGGAGGTGCCGGCCTCGCGTGACAGTGCCGCCACCCGCGGGCTGGCCTTGCTGCTGCTGGCGGCGAGCGCTGCGGCGGTGGCCTGGCTGGTGAGCCTGGGTACACTTTGACGCGTTCATGAGCAGTCCCGACATCACCCTGATAGCTCCCGACGATGCCGAAGGCTGGCAGGCTGTCCGCGAGATCCTGCGCGAGTACAGCCAGAGCCTGGCGGTCGATCTTAGCTTCCAGAACTTCGAGTCGGAGCTGCAGCAGCTGCCGGGGCAGTACGCGCAGCCGGGCGGCCTGATGCTGCTGGCCTTGGTCGATGGCGCGCTGGCCGGCTGCGGCGCCTTCCGCAACCTGCCCGATTCCGACTATCCGAACGCCTGCGAGATGAAGCGGCTTTATGTGCGACCGGCGTTTCGCCGTTTCGGCCTGGGACGCACACTGGCCCAGGCCCTGATCGACCGCGCTACCGAGGCCGGCTACTCGTCCATGCTGCTGGACACGCTGGACGATATGGAGGCGGCGCGCGGGCTTTATGAAAGCCTGGGCTTTGTCGAGGTGCCACCGTTTTATTTCAATCCGGTGCCGGGTGCGCACTACCTGAAAGTCGAACTGGGCTGAGTTACAGCGCATTACCGCCTTAGCATCGCGGCATGACCGATGAACTGATCGAATTGGCCGGCCCGCACCGGGCCACCCTCGGCGAATCGCCGCTCTGGCACGCGCAGGAGCAAGCCCTCTACTATGTGGACATCGCCGAGCGTCAGGTCTTGCGCCTGGACCCCGCCAGCGGCGCGCTCAAGTCCTGGCAGCTGGACAGCGAGCCCGGCTGCATCGCGTTGCTGGCCGGTGGCGGCCTGCTGGTGGCCCGGCGCGACGGCTTGTGGCGGCTCGACACCGAAAGCGGCGCGCAGGCGCAGATCGCACCCGCGCCCTATGACGCGGCGCGCCAGCGCTTCAATGACGGCAAGCCTGATGCGCAGGGGCGCTTCTGGGTGGGCACGATAGACGATGCGCGCGCCCCTGATTCGGCGTTGTTCCGCTTTGCCGGTGGCGCGTTCGAGCAGATGGCCGGCGGCATCGTCACCTCCAATGGCCTGGCTTGGAGCCCCGACCAGCGCCGGCTCTACTGGTCGGACACCAAGGCGCATCAGATCTACCAGCTGGATTTCGATGCAGGCAGCGGCGCGGTCAGCAACAAGCGCCTGTTCGCCGGCTTTGCGCCGCGTGCCGCCGGCGCTTCACTGGATGAGTATGGCGGCCGGCCCGATGGCGCGGCGGTCGATGTGGAGGGTTGCTACTGGGTGGCGATGTTCGAGGGCCAGCGCCTGCTGCGGCTCTCGCCCGAGGGCCGGGTGCTGCGGGAGCTGCGCCTGCCGGTGCGCTGCCCGACCATGCCCGCTTTTGGCGATGCCGATCTGCGCACGCTCTACATCACGACGGCCTGCGAGAAGCGGCCGGCCGAGGAACTGGCGGCCCAGCCCTGGGCCGGCCGCGTGCTGAAAGTGCGGGTTGAGGTGCCGGGCTTGCCGGCGCTGATGGCGGATGTCGCACGGCTCTGAGACCGTGCCCTGCCAGAAGTCATGGCCGCCGGCAAGTACGCCTGACCGACTTGTAGGGAGACCCCGCCACCCGCCTTGGCGGCGATGTGCGGGTTTCCACATATAATCTTTGGGTTTTGCCGACCAGCCCCGAGTTGCCGTGAATCCAAACCCTCTGCACGCACGACCGAAAGCCGTGCGCAGCGCTGATGAGGGGCAGGACAGCCGCTGGGGTGATGAGGGAGGAGATGCGGACGATGACGCGGCTTTCAAGCCCCTGACGCGAGAGCAAGCGCAGGCCTTGAAGGCACGGAGTCCTCTGCTGTCGCCCTGGCAGATCGTGGCGGCCCAGGCGTTGGCGGGATTGTTGTGCGTCCTGCTGTGGGGCTTGTTCACGTTCGAGGCCGGCAAGGCGTGGTCGGCGCTGTTTGGCGCGATCGCGGTGGTGCTGCCGAATGCCTTGATGGCATGGGGCACGACCCGACGACCGATGAATCATGCGGGAGCCGCTTTGGTCTCGCTGATGATCTGGGAGTTGATCAAGATCTTTCTGGTCATTGCCATTTTGGTGGCGGTGGTCAAGATGGTAGGCAATCTGAGTTGGCCGGCACTGCTGCTGACCATGATTGTGTGCCTCAAGGTTAATTGGCTGGTCCTGCTCACGCGGGGCCGATTCAAGAAAATTAGCGACGGAAACTGATATGGCAGCCGAAGGACATGGGCCCAGCGCTGGTGAGTACATCACTCACCACCTGCAACATCTGCAGAAGAATTTCTCGTTCGAAAGCGTCAAGCAGACCAGCATCGTCGACTTCAGCGTCTTCAATCTGGACTCGGTGGCGTTCTCGCTGCTGCTGGGCGTGATCGGCTGCTTCGTGCTGTGGCGCGCCGCGCGCAAGGCCACCTCGGGCGTGCCGGGCCGCTTCCAGGCTGCTGTCGAGATCCTGTCCGAGATGGTCGAGAACCAGGCCAAGGGCGTGATCCACAACGCCAAGAGCCGCAAGCTGGTCTCGCCGCTGGCGCTGACCGTGTTCGTCTGGATCTTCCTGATGAATGCGATGGACATGCTGCCGGTCGACCTGATTCCGGCGATCTGGCACAGCGCCGGTCCGGCCCTGGGCTTCAAGGATTACATGCGTGTCGTGCCGACCGCCGACCTGTCCACCACGCTGGGCCTGTCGAGCAGCGTGCTGCTGATGTGCTTCTTCTACAACATCAAGATCAAGGGCCTGGGCGGTTGGGGTCATGAGCTGATCTCGGCGCCGTTCGGCGCGCACTGGGCGCTGTGGCCTTTCAACTTCCTGATGCAGGTCATCGAGTTCGTCGCTAAGACGGTCTCGCACGGCATGCGGTTGTTCGGCAATATGTTTGCCGGCGAACTGGTCTTCATGCTGATCGCACTGATGGGTGGTGCGTTCACGCTGTCGGCTACGGGCATCGGCCTGGCCATTGGCCATGTCATTGCCGGTACGGTGTGGACCTTGTTCCACATTCTTGTGATCACGCTGCAGGCCTTCATCTTCATGATGCTGACGCTGATCTACATCGGTCAGGCGCACGACGCGCACTGATCACGAGTTTCTCTTTTCTCTTTCTTTCTTTCATCTCTCTAGGAGCAAATAATGGAAAACATCCTCGGCCTCGTGGCACTGGCTTGCGGCATCATCGTTGGTCTGGGCGCTATCGGCGCTTCCATCGGCATCGCGCTGATGGGTGGCAAGTTCCTGGAGTCCTCGGCTCGCCAGCCTGAGCTGATGAACGAACTGCAAACCAAGATGTTCATCTTGGCCGGCCTGATCGACGCAGCTTTCCTGATCGGCGTGGCTATCGCTCTGCTGTTCGCGTTCGCCAACCCCTTCGTGCTGGCCTGATAACTCCCGAACCTTTCACGACTTGAAAGGATCGTGCCGTGAATATCAACGCAACCCTATTTATCCAGGCGATCGTCTTCGCGATCCTGGTGTGGTTCACGATGCGTTTCGTCTGGCCGCCTATCACCAAGGCGCTGGATGAACGTGCAGAGAAGATCCGCGACGGCCTGGCCGCTGCGGACAAGGCCAAGGCCGAGTTGGCAACCGCCAACAAGAAGGTCGACGAGCAGCTCGCACAAACGCGCAACGAAACCACCAAGCTGCTGGCCGACGCCGAAAAGCGTGCCGCTGCCATCGTGGACGAAGCCAAGAAGCGTGCCGAGGACGAGGGCGCCAAGATCGTGGCAGCCGCCAAGTCCGAGGCCGACCAGCAAGCCACCCGTGCCCGCGAGGCCCTGCGTGAGCAGGTCGCAGCGCTGGCCGTCAAGGGTGCCGAGCAAATTCTGCAGCGCGAGGTCAACGCCTCGGTGCATGCCGAATTGCTGGGCCGTCTGAAGACGGAGCTGTAATCATGGCTGAGCTCGCAACCATTGCACGCCCTTACGCTGAAGCGCTCTACCAGGTCGCCAAGAAGCACGATGTGAAAGCCTGGGGTGCGGCGCTCGACGCGCTGTCCCTGGTCGCACAGGATGCCGATCTGCGCCAGTTCGCCGACAACCCCAAGGTCACGTCCGAGCAGGTCTACGCGGTGGTTGCCGCGGCGGCCAAGCAAGACCTGGCCCCGGAGCTGCAGAATTTTCTGCGCGCGGTGATCGAGAACTCGCGCCTGGCGGCTCTGCCGGCGGTGGTCGGACAGTTCCATGTCCTGGCCAACGCGGCTGACGGCGTGGCTGATGCACAGATCTTCAGTGCCTACCCCATTGAGCCAGCCCAGCTGAGCGATGTGGTGGCCACGCTGGAGAAGCGCTTCGGTCGCAAGCTCGAAGCCCATGTATCGCTGGAGCCCTCGCTGATTGGCGGTATCCGCGTGGTGGTTGGCGACGAGGTGCTGGACACCTCGGTCAAGGCCCGCCTGGAACGCATGAAGGTGGCCCTGACCGCCTGATCGATCCGATCAAGCGCGACGAACACCGAGACCGAATCACCCCCTTAGCCCGCCCGTGTGGCTGCCACAAGCGCAGCGCACGGCAGGGCCGAGCAGATGGGAGCAAGCAATGCAACTGAATCCTGCTGAAATTTCCGAACTCATCAAGTCCCGTATCGAGGGTCTCGGTGCATCGACGGACGTCCGTAACCAGGGCACCGTGGTGTCCGTGTCCGACGGCATCTGCCGCATCCATGGTCTGTCCGACGTGATGCAAGGCGAAATGCTGGAGTTCCCGGCCGACGCCAGCGGCCAGCCCTCGTTCGGCCTGGCCCTGAACCTCGAGCGCGACTCCGTCGGCGCCGTGATTCTGGGTGCCTACGAGCACATTTCCGAAGGCGATACCGTCAAGTGCACGGGCCGCATTCTGGAAGTGCCGGTCGGCCCCGAGCTGATCGGCCGCGTTGTCAACGCGCTGGGCCAGCCGATCGACGGCAAGGGTCCGATCAACGCCAAGATGACCGACGTGATCGAAAAGGTCGCTCCGGGCGTGATCGCCCGTAAGTCGGTCGACCAGCCGCTGCAGACCGGCCTGAAGTCCATCGACGCGATGGTGCCCGTCGGCCGTGGCCAGCGCGAGCTGATCATCGGTGACCGCCAGACCGGCAAGACCGCCGTGGCCATCGACGCCATCATCAGCCAGAAGGGCCAGGGCGTGACCTGCGTTTACGTCGCGATCGGCCAGAAGGCCTCGTCGATCAAGAACGTGGTGCGCTCGCTGGAGCAAGCCGGCGCGATGGAGTACACCATCGTCGTGGCCGCCTCGGCCTCCGAATCGGCCGCGATGCAGTATGTGTCGGCCTACTCGGGCTGCACGATGGGCGAGTACTTCCGCGACCGCGGTCAAGATGCGCTGATCGTTTATGACGATCTGTCCAAGCAGGCCGTCGCCTACCGCCAGGTCTCGCTGCTGCTGCGCCGCCCGCCGGGCCGCGAAGCTTACCCGGGCGATGTGTTCTATCTGCACAGCCGTCTGCTGGAGCGCGCAGCTCGCGTCAACGCCGACTATGTCGAAGCCTTCACCAAGGGTGAAGTCATGGGCAAGACCGGCTCGCTGACGGCGCTGCCCATCATCGAAACGCAAGCCGGTGACGTGTCTGCCTTCGTGCCGACCAATGTGATCTCGATCACCGACGGCCAGATCTTCCTGGAAACCAGCCTGTTCAACGCCGGTATCCGCCCCGCCATCAACGCCGGTATCTCGGTGTCGCGCGTCGGTGGTGCTGCCCAGACCAAGCTGATCAAGGGCCTGTCCGGCGGTATCCGTACCGACCTGGCGCAGTACCGTGAGCTGGCCGCGTTCGCGCAGTTCGCTTCCGATCTGGACGAGTCCACCCGCAAGCAGCTGGACCGCGGTGCCCGCGTGACCGAGCTGCTGAAGCAGGCCCAGTATTCGCCCCAGCCGATCAGCCTGATGGCTGCCACGCTGTACGCGGTGAATAAGGGCTTCATGGACAGCATCGAGGTCAAGCAGGTGCTGGCCTTCGAGCACGGCCTGCACCAGTTCCTGAAGACCAGCCACGCTGCGTTGCTGGCCAAGCTCGAGGCCGAGCAGGCCTTCGACAAGGCCGGCACGTCCGAAGCTGAACTGAACGCTGCGATCACTTCCTTCAAGAAGTCCTTCGCCTAATGACCATGACCGGGCTGTGATGCAAAAAGCGGCCCGGACCTAACAGGAGAAATCATGGCATCAAGCAAGGAAATTCGCGGCAAGATCAAGTCGGTCGAGAACACCAAGAAGATCACCAAGGCCATGGAAATGGTGGCCGCTTCGAAGATGCGCAAGGCGCAGGAGCGGATGCGTTCGGCCCGGCCCTACAGCCAGAAGATCGGCAATATCGCCGCCAATCTGGCCACGGCCAACCCCGAGTACAAGCACCCCTTCCTGGTCAAGAACGAGCAGGCCAAGACGGCCGGTTTCGTCGTGGTCACGACCGACAAGGGTCTTTGCGGTGGCCTCAATACCAACCTCTTGCGCGCGGCCACGGCCAAGCTCAAGGAGCTGGAAACAGCCGGCCAGAAGGCCGAGGTCGTTGCCATCGGCAACAAGGGCCTGTCCTTCATGAACCGCATCGGCGCCAAGGTGGTCTCGCAGGTCACGCAGCTGGGCGACCAGCCGCACATCGAGAAGATGATCGGCCCGGTCAAGGTGCTGCTGGACGCATACGCCGAAGGCAAGCTCAGCGCCGTCTACCTCTGCTACACCCGCTTCATCAACACGATGAAGCAGGAGGCCGTCGTGCAGCAACTGCTACCGCTGACGACCGAGGGCATGAAGACCGATGGCGGCTCGCACGCATGGGACTACATCTACGAGCCCGATGCCGCGACCGTGATCGACGAGCTGCTGTTGCGCTATACCGAGGCCCTGGTCTATCAGGCTGTGGCCGAAAACATGGCGTCCGAGCAATCGGCACGCATGGTGGCCATGAAGGCTGCCACCGACAACGCAGGCACCCTGATCGGTGAGCTGAAGCTGGTCTACAACAAGACCCGCCAGGCCGCGATCACCAAGGAGCTCAGCGAGATTGTCAGTGGCGCGGCCGCCGTGGGCTGATCGCGATCGAACGCTAATAGTTTTGGAATTGAAGGAACGAAAAAATGGCTAACACTCAACAAGTGGGCAAGATCGTTCAGTGCATCGGCGCCGTGGTGGACGTGGAGTTCCCGCGCAACCAGATGCCGAAGGTCTACGACGCACTGAAGATGCAAGGCTCGTCGCTGACCCTCGAAGTCCAGCAGCAGCTGGGCGACGGCGTGGTGCGCACGATTGCTCTGGGCTCGTCCGACGGCCTGCGCCGCGGCACCGAAGTCTTCAACACCGGCGAGAACATCAAGGTTCCCGTGGGCAAGGCAACGCTGGGCCGCATCATGGACGTGCTCGGCGCGCCCATCGACGAGCGTGGCCCGGTTGACCAGACCCTGGTCATGCCGATTCACCGCAAGGCCCCGGCCTACGACGAACTGAGCCCCTCGCAAGAGCTGCTGGAAACCGGCATCAAGGTGATTGACCTGATCTGCCCGTTCGCCAAGGGCGGCAAGGTGGGTCTGTTCGGTGGCGCCGGCGTCGGCAAGACCGTCAACATGATGGAGCTGATCAACAACATCGCCAAGGCTCACTCGGGTCTGTCGGTGTTCGCTGGTGTCGGTGAGCGTACCCGCGAGGGCAACGACTTCTATCACGAGATGGCCGATTCGGGCGTCGTGAACCTCGAGAAGCTCGAAGACTCCAAGGTCGCGATGGTCTACGGCCAGATGAACGAGCCTCCGGGCAACCGTCTGCGCGTGGCCCTGACCGGTCTGACGATCGCCGAGTCCTTCCGTGACGAAGGCCGCGACGTGCTGTTCTTCGTGGACAACATCTACCGCTACACGCTGGCCGGTACCGAAGTGTCCGCGCTGCTGGGTCGTATGCCTTCCGCCGTGGGTTACCAGCCGACGCTGGCCGAGGAAATGGGCCGTCTGCAAGAACGGATCACGTCGACCAAGGTCGGCTCGATCACCTCGATCCAGGCCGTCTACGTCCCTGCGGATGACTTGACCGACCCCTCGCCTGCCACGACCTTCGCCCACTTGGACTCCACCGTGGTGCTGTCGCGTGACATCGCCTCG
Source organism: Paucibacter sp. XJ19-41 (assembly GCF_028462495.1). Classification (NCBI taxonomy): domain Bacteria; kingdom Pseudomonadati; phylum Pseudomonadota; class Betaproteobacteria; order Burkholderiales; family Sphaerotilaceae; genus Roseateles; species Paucibacter sp. XJ19-41. The sequence goes on along the minus strand of NZ_JAQOWX010000060.1, from coordinate 2,575 downwards.
CTGGGTATCTACCCCGCCGTGGACCCGCTGGACTCGACCTCGCGTCAGCTGGACCCGAACGTGGTCGGCGACGAGCACTACACGACGGCCCGTGCCGTCCAGCAAGTGCTGCAGCGCTACAAGGAACTGCGCGACATCATCGCGATTCTGGGCATGGACGAACTGTCGCCGGAAGACAAGCTGGCCGTGTCGCGCGCCCGCAAGATCCAGCGCTTCCTGTCGCAGCCTTTCCATGTGGCCGAAGTGTTCACCGGCTCGCCCGGCAAGTACGTGCCGCTGAAGGAAACCATCCGTGGCTTCAAGATGATCGTGGCCGGTGAGTGCGATCACCTGCCCGAGCAGGCCTTCTACATGGTCGGCACCATCGACGAAGCCTTCGAGAAGGCGAAGAAGCTGCAGTAATCGCGACACCAGCGGCAAGCGGCTCGACGGGGCCGTGCGCCGCTGATCCGCTACTGAAGTTTCTTAACGCTAAGGAAGATTGAGATGGCAACTATCCACGTTGATGTGGTTTCCGCCGAAGAGCTGATCTTCTCGGGCGAGGCCAAGTTCGTCGCGCTGCCGGGCGAGGGCGGTGAGCTGGGCATCCTGCCCCAGCACACGCCGCTGATCACCCGCATCAAGCCGGGTGCCGTGCGCATCGAGAAAGCCGATGGCGGCGAAGAGTTTGTCTTCGTGGCCGGCGGCATTCTGGAAGTGCAGCCCGGCACGGTCACCGTGCTGGCCGACACCGCGATCCGCGGCAAGGACCTGGACGAAGCCAAGGCCTCGGAAGCCAAGAAGCTGGCCGAGGAAGCGATGAAGAACGCCAAGAGCGATATCGACTTTGCCGCCGCGCAGAGCGAGTTCGCCGCGATGGCCGCCCAGATCGCTGCGCTGCGAAAGTTCCGCAAGAAATAGAGGTCTTGCGGGACGGACCTGGCGACGCACGCGCAGCGTGCACGCCTGCTCTGTTCCCAGCCGACCGGAGCCCGCGCTCTTTGCAACGCCCGCCGACGCAAGTCGGGCGGGCGTTTTTCATACACTGCCACCCTATGCCCACCGCCATCTCCCTGACCCGCGACCAAGGCATGGATGCCCTGGAGCTGCTCGCTCCCGACGGCGCCCGCGCCACGCTGCTGCTGCATGGCGCCCATATCGTCTCCTGGGTGCCGGCCGGTGCCGACGAGCAGCTCTATCTGTCACCGAAGTCGGTCTTCGCCACCGGCCAGGCGATACGCGGCGGCGTGCCGGTGTGCTTTCCACAGTTCGCCGCGCGCGGTCCGCTGCAAAAGCATGGTTTCGCGCGCAACAAGCCCTGGCAGCTGGTGTCGGCCGAGCAGGGCGAGGATGACGCGCTGGCAGTCTTGCGCCTGGCCGACGACGCCGCTTCGCGCATGTTCTGGCCGCATGCCTTCGAGGCCGAGCTGAGCGTGCGCGTGGCCGGTCGCAGCCTGGAGATCGAACTGGCCTGCGAGAACCGGGGCGACACGGCTTTCAGCTTCACCGGCGCGCTGCACAGCTATCTGCGCGTTCAGGATCTGAATGAAAGCAGCGTTCAGGGCCTGTCGGGCCTGCACTACTGGGACTCGGTCGAGAACGTCGAGAAGAGCCAGCGTGTCGACCTGCTGCTGCCGGGCAGCCCCGGCGCGCAGGACCTCGACCGCATCTACCACCAGGTCAAGCAAGACCTGACCCTGGTCGAGCAGCGCGGCGCCGACAAGCGCGAGCTGCTGATCCGCCAGCAGGGCTTCGAGGACGCGGTGGTCTGGAACCCCGGCGCCGAGAAATGCGCGGCGCTGGCCGATATGCCGGCCGAGGGCTGGCGGCAGATGTTGTGCATCGAGGCGGCGGCGATCGAGCATCCAATCATGCTGGCCCCCGGCGAGAGCTGGGCCGGCATGCAAAGCCTGACCCTGCTCTAGAGCTCACTCAGAGCAGCACCACCGCGTCTGGCAGCTCGTTCGGGTTTTTCTGTCCCTCGGTCAGCGGATAGTGCTGGCGCAGCAGGCGGTCGACCGCATCGACCGCCGCGATCAGGCCCGGCTCGAAACGGCCGGCGCGCAGATCGGCGCGCAGCCCCTCGATCACCGCCGCCCATTCGGCCGCCGACACCCTGGTGTTGAGCCCGCGGTCGGCGACGATCTCGATCGCGTGGTCGGCCAGCAGCAGATAGATCAGCACGCCGTTGTTGGTCTCGGTGTCCCAGACCCGCAGCTTGCCGAACAGGGTGACCGCCCGGTCGCGGGCGCAGAGGCCCTTCCACAGATAGGACAGCGGCAGCCCGGCCTCCACGCAGACGCAGATCTCGCCGCTGTGGTGGGTCTCGCTGTCGCGCACCTTCTGCTCCAGATGCGGCACGGCCGCGCCGGGCAGGGCGCGCTTCAGATCGGACTCATCGGTCCAGCGGTGTTGCAGCAGCCGCAGCAGGCGGTTCTTGGTCAGCGTCGGCATCACCAGTCTCCCGAGGCGCCACCGCCTCCAAAATCGCCCCCGCCGCCGGACGAGAAGCCGCCGCCGCCTCCACCGCCCCAGCCGCCGCCACCGCCACCCCAGATGATCGGGCCGCCGCTGCCCAGGCCCCCGCGCCCGCCGC